>JAJYLK010000155.1 GCA_021787775.1 Actinomycetes bacterium
GTCCTTCACCGAGCCGGGATCGCCCTCCTCGGCGTTGCAGATGACGTATTTCTGCGGCGCCCCGGTCTCCGCGGCCAGCTTCCATTTGCGGCCCACGGGAAAACCGGAGCCGCCGCGGCCGCGCAGCCCGCTGATGGACAGCTCTTCGATCACTTCGGCCGGCGACATCTCCGTGAGCGTGCGCGTCACCGCCTGGTAGCCGCCAGCGCCGGCATAGGAGTCGATGTTCTCCGGGTCGACCGCGCCGACGTAACCGAGCAGGATGGAAGGACAGCCTTCCGCCGTCATCCGCGCCGCGGGCGGCTCGCCGTCCGGCTTTTTGGCCGGTTTGCCGGGGCCGAGCTGTTCGTAGAAGGTGGCGATGGCGAACACCTGGCTCAGCCAGACGCCGCTTTTGAGCGCCGTCCGGGTCAGAACGGCCTCCGTCAGCTCCGAAGCGTCAAGCAGCGAGCTGGCGATGCAGCCTTCCGGCGCCGCGCCGCCAGCCTCGCCTCCGGCCTCGGCGCCTGCGGCCGCGCCATTCCCGCTACCGGCGGGCCAGGCGATGCCCAGCGGCTTCTCGCCGCGGTTGAAACAGGAAAGCATCGGGCCGGCGCCGGCGTCGAAGCTCCAGACCTTCCCGGCGCGCACATCATCATAAATAATCTTTATGGCAACTGCAGGGCAGACCTGCTCGCAGAAGGTGCAGGCGATGCAGCGCGGCGTTCTGGCGTCATCCTTCAGCCGCAGACGGATGAGGCCGCGGCTGCGCTGCGGCAGCTCGCGCCGCACTTCCGGATACTGTACGGTCACGTTCCGGCTGAATAGATGCGACATCGTCGCCTGCAGTCCTTTCAGCAGGCCGATCACGCCGCCGCCTTCCCCAGCCGCTTTCTAAGCAGCAGCTTGCGCTGCACCGGCGGGAACAGCAGCATCAGGGCGATCACCGACACCCAGCTGAACGCCGCCACCGGCGGCAGGAAGTTATCCGGCAGCAGGATGATCAGCAGGCCGGTGACTCCCAGGTTGATCAGGCTCAGCGGGATCAGCACCTTCCAGGCGAAGCCCATCAGTTGGTCGATCTGCAGCCGCGGGAAGGTCGCAAAAAACCAGATAACGACAAACACGAGCACGAGCATCTTCAGGATCAGCCAGCCGGGGCTGGCGCCTAAAGGACCCCGCCAGCCACCAAGGAAGAGCGTGGCGCCGGTGAGCGACCAGATGGTGGCATTGCCCCATTCGACGAGGCCGTAAAAGAAGCCGAAACGCATGCCGCCGTACTCGGTCATGTAGCCGCCCACCAGCTCCGACTCCGCTTCGGGCAGGTCGAAAGGGGTGCGGTTGAGCTCGGCCATGCCGGCGATGATGAAGAACAGGAATGCCAGCGGCTGCACCGCGATATACCAGACTTTACCCTGCGCGCCAACGACGTCGTTGAGGCTGAGTGAGCCTACCAGCATCGCGACGATGATGATGTTGAGGATCAGCGGTATTTCGTACGAGATCATCTGCGCCACCGACCTGAGACCTCCCAGCAGCGAATACTTGTTGTGCGAGGCCCAGCCAGCCAGGAGGATGCCGAGCACGGCGAACGAGCCGGCCGCCGCGACGAATACCATGCCGACGTTGAGGTTGGCGATCGTATAGCCCGGGCTGAAGGGGATGACGCTGATGGCAATCACCGGTGTGACGAAAGCGATCGCCGGCGCCAGCATGAACAGCAGCCTGTCGCTGCGGCTGGGAGTGATGTCCTCTTTCAGCAGCAGCTTGATGAAGTCGGCCATGGGCTGCAGGAAGCCGGCAGGGCCGACGCGGTTGGGGCCAAGCCGGTCGCTCATGAAGCCCGAGATGCGGCGGACGGCAAAGGGAAAGACGATGGCGCTCAGGGCCGGCGCCGCCAGCCCTATCACCACCGCCGCAATCAGATGTTCGAAGAATGACAGGTTCCAGTTCACCGGTCGACCGCTCCCATGATCAGGTCGAGGCTGCCGGCGATGCCGACCACGTCGGCGATCTTGTAGCCGGGCAGGATTTTGGGCAGGGTCGATACAGACACAAAGCAGGAATCGCGCAGCTTCAGGCGGTAGGGCCTGAGGGAGCCGTCAGATACCAGGTAGTTGGACCACTCGCCGCGGCCGGTCTCCACGGCGCTGAAGGCTTCACCCGCCGGCGGCCGGAGCATCGGCGGGATCTTCATGTTGACCGGTCCACCGGGCATGGCGTCCAGCGCCTGCTCGATGATGCGCGCTGACTGGCGCAGCTCCTCGATGCGACACTTGTAACGGTCGAAGCTGTCACCGTTCTGGCCGACCGGGATGTCAAAATCAAGCTCGGGGTAAACCGAATAGGGTCGATGCCGCCTGAGGTCCATGGCCACGCCCGTGGCGCGCAGGTTTGGCCCCGAGAGGCCGAAACCGGCCGCCTGCCGCGGCGTGATGACACCCATCCCCAGCGACCGGGCCAGAAAGATCTCGTTGCCGGTGATCAGTTGCTCGTACTCGTCGATCCTGGCAGGAAAACCTTTCAGGAAGCGGCGGCACTGCTCCTCGAAGCCGTCGGGCAGGTCGTAGCGGACGCCGCCGACACGGGCGAAATTGTACATCATCCGCTGGCCGGTGAGCATCTCCAGCAGGTCGAGGACGTCCTCGCGGTCGCGGAAGGTCCAGAGCACAGGCGTGACGGCGCCCAGGTTGAGCAGGTAGTCGCCGATCGCCATGTGGTGGCTGATGATGCGGTTGAGCTCGCCGCAGATGACGCGCAGGTATTCGGCGCGCGGCGGCGGCTCGATTTCCATCAACTCCTCGATGGCGCACACGTAGGCCCATTCCATGAAAAAGCCGGCGAGGTAATCGAGCCGCGCCAGCATGGAGAAGAACTGCATGTAGGTGCGGTTTTCCGCCAGCTTTTCGAAGCCGCGGTGCAGGTAGCCGAGCACCGGGTCGACGCTGACGATCAGCTCGCCGTCAAGGTGCAGCACCAGCCGGAGGACGCCATGGGTGGAGGGGTGCTGCGGCCCCATGTTGAGCACCATCTCTTCCAGGTGGAAGTCGCGGTGCTCGTCAGCATACGGGTCAGGGCTCAGGCCCATGGCAGGCGGCATCAGTATTTCGCGCGATTCGGCCACGTTTCAGCTTCGCTCCGACCGGCCGGCTTCGCCGGGGAGGCGTTTGGGCGCGCCGATGCCATCGAACCGCCATTCATCCCGCTGGATCCGGTGTGGCCGCGCATCCTTGCGCAGCGGAAAGACGCCCTCTTCGCCGCGGGTAAGGATCCGCCGCAGGTCCGGATGGCCTTCAAAGACGATTCCCAGCAGGTCGTAAGCCTCGCGCTCGTGCCATTCCGCCGTGCTCCAGATGCCTGAAACCGTGGGGACCGACGGCCGGTCGCGGTCAAGCCGCACGCGCAGCTCGAGCAGCTGCTGATGCTCAAGCGAACGCAGGATGTACACGGCTTCCATCCGGTCAGGATAGTCGACGCCGCTGACAAAACTCAGATATGTGAAGGAAAGCTTTTCGTCGTCGCGC
>JAJYLK010000156.1 GCA_021787775.1 Actinomycetes bacterium
ATCGGTCCGCCGCTGATGACCATGGCTGGCACATTGACCCTGAGCGCCCCCATCATCATCCCCGGCACTATCTTGTCACAATTGGGGATGAGCACCAGCCCGTCAAAGGCGTGGGCCCTGGCCATCACTTCGATCTCGTCGGCGATCAGCTCGCGGCTGGCCAGCGAGAAGCGCATGCCCTCGTGGTTCATGGCGATGCCGTCGCAGACGCCGATGCCGCCGAACTCGAAGGGGACGCCGCCCGCGGCCCAGATGCCGGCCTTGACCGCGCTGGCGATCTGGCGCAGGTGCAGATGGCCGGGGATGACCTCGTTGAATGAGTTGGCCACGCCGATGAACGGCCGATCGAGATCGCTGTCGTTCAGGCCCAGCGCCTTGAGCAGCGCCCGGTGCGGCGCCTTTGTGATCCCTTTTTTGATTGCATCGCTGGGCAGTGCCAAAGCTACATCCTTCCAGCCGGTATTTCACTACAGAAACCCGCGGCGGGGCGGGCAAGCCATTATATTAACACACGGCTCTGAAAAATCCTTGCGGGAACGGCTGCGAAGCGGAAACACAAAAACCGGATGTGGCCAAAACCGCCAGCAAACTATAGGATATAGGAATGAATGTCCGCCCGCCGCGGGCCAACTGACATGAAACTGCAAAACAAGATCCCGCTTTACGTAGTGGTGGTCATCCTGGTGCTCGGGGGACTGGGATCGATGACCGTCCTTTCCATTCAACGCCAGGCGAGCACGAACCAGTTCCAGGAAACCGCCTCGGCGCTCACGGCGACGATTCTCAACGGCCTCGAGCAGGACATGCTCGCCAACGAGCGCGGCGACATCCAGAAGACGCTCGACAGCCTCCGCCGGCGGGACTCCGTCGGCGAGGTCGACATCATCTCCGACAGCAACCAGATCTGGGCTTCCACAAACCGCCAGGCGATCGGCTCCACCGCCAGCAGCAAAGTAGGGCAGCTGCTGACAAATGGCGGGCAGCGGACCATCGGCGCCAGCTCCGGCAACGGCTTCATCTCGGTGGCCGAACCGATCCCCGTGAAAGACGCCTGCCTCCAGTGCCACGGCAGGATCGCCCCGGCGCCGAACCAGCAGCATCTGCTGGGCGCCATCCGCGTCGACATCAGCACCGCGGTGCTGGACGAGAGCCTGAACCGCAACCTCGAGATCATGCTCAGCCTGGGCGGCCTGATATTCGTGCTGGTCGCCGGCACGATCGTCTTCCTGCTGCGGCGCTCGATCCTCAGTCCCCTCTCGGTGCTGACCACCGCCGCCGGGAACATCTCCCGCGGCAACTATTCCACGCGCGTGCCGGTAGCCAACAAGAAGAATGAGCTGGGCGCCGTTTCCGTGGCGTTCAACGACATGGTCAACCAGGTGGAAGAACATACCGCGCGGCTGCAACAGGCCAACCGGGAACTGGAACGGGTCAGCCGCATGAAGTCCGAGTTCCTCGCCAACATGAGCCACGAGCTGCGCACGCCGCTGAACGTGATCATCGGCTTCTCCGAAGTACTCAGGGACACGCCGCCCGAATCCCTGGCGGGCGCCGACCGGCAGGAATTCTGCGATAACATCATCTCCAGCGGCTACCACCTGCTGGAGCTGATCAACGACGTCCTCGATCTGGCCAAGGTCGAGGCCGGCCAGATGCAGCTGACGCCGAAGGAATTCTACATCGGCCCGGCGCTGACGGAGATCATCTCCACCATGCAGCCACTGGCGGCCAAGAAGGGTGTCTCCCTCAGCACCAGTGTTTCCGAGCGGCTTTCCTCGATCATGGCCGACGCTGGCAGATTTAAGCAGATTGTCTACAATCTTGTCGGCAACGCGATTAAATTCACTCCGGATGGCGGCCGCGTCACGGTGTCTGCGGCAGTGATGGGCAACATGGCCCGCTTCGATGTCACTGACACCGGCGTCGGCATCGCGGCATCCGACCGCGAGAAGATCTTCACCGAGTTTCAGCAGGTGGACGGCTCCGCTTCCCGGCAGTATGAAGGGACAGGGCTGGGCCTGGCGCTGACGCGGAAATTCGTCGAGATGCAGGGGGGGCGCATCTGGGTCGAGAGCAAGCCGGGAACCGGCAGCACTTTTTACTTCACCCTGCCGCTGCCGAAGGAGAATCCCCTGCCTGCCGCCATTCCCGCCGAGCGCCCGGCAGCGTCGCTGGCGCCGGCCATGGCAGCCGCGGCCAACGGAGGGCAGGCGGTGGTGCAGGCGGTAACGCCGGGGGTGGAGCAGGAGCCGACGCGGATCCTCGTGGTCGAGGACGACCGCAAGACGGCCGAGCTGATCGGGCTGTGGCTGTCACAGGAGGGCTACGACGTAGACTTCGCCACCGACGGCGTGGAGGCGGTGGAGAAAGCCAGGGAAGTCCGTCCGTTCGCGGTCTGCCTGGACATCATGCTTCCCAAACGGGATGGCTGGCAGGTGATTCACCGGCTCAAGAGCGACCCGGCGACCGCCGACGCCGGCGTCATCATCTGCTCGGCGCTGGATAATCCCGAGCTGGGCTTCGCGCTCGGCGCGGCCGATTACTGCGTCAAGCCGCTCAGCCGCCGCCCCCTGCTGGACAAGCTCCGCCGCCTGCAGCGGCTCATTCCCAGCCGCCGCTCGCAGCCGCAGGTGCTGGTGGCTGACGGCGATGCCTCCAGCCAGGAAGCCACCGCCGGTCTGCTGGAGCGGCAGGGGTTTTCCGTGCTGAGGGCCGCCGGAGCGGAGGAAACAAGACGGCTGACGCTGGAGCTCAATCCGGACATCATCATCCTCGACCTGCAGCTTTCCGACGGCAGCGGTTACGACGTCCTGTCATTCCTGCGGCACCATCCGGTCACGCTGGACATCCCCGTGATCGTCACCGCCGCCAAGGATCTTTCCGTGAGCGAGTCGCAGTTGCTTGACAAAAAGCAGGTAAGGAAGGTAATCAGCAAAAATAGCGATACACGTCAACTGCTGCTCAATGAGGTCTTTCGCCTGGAAAAGCTCAATCCCGAACGGGCGCGGCTGCTGGATACGGAAACCGGGCTTTACAACCGGCGCTATTTCGAGAAGCGGCTGGCGGAGGAGGTATGGCGGGCTCAGCGCTACCGGCTCGACATGTCGGTGCTGCTGATCAGGATGGATCCTGCCAGCGCCACGGCGCCGTCGCATGATTCAATGCTGGCGGTGCTGGCGGGGATGCTGAGAAGCAACGTCCGGGCGGCGGACCCGCTGGCGAGATATGATAACGGCCGCTTCGCCGTGCTGCTGCCCGAGACATCGGGAAAGTCCAGCCTCCGCGTGGCAGGCAAAGTCGTGGATCTGGTGCGGGACATGAGATTCAAGGACGATGCCGGCTTCAACTTCCACTTCACCGTCAGCGTGGCTTTCATCGACTGCGCCGCCGGCGAGCTGGACCCGGAGCAGATAATGAAAAGGCTCAAGCAGGCCCTGGCGAACATCATCCGTGAGGGC
>JAJYLK010000157.1 GCA_021787775.1 Actinomycetes bacterium
GGCCTGGCGTTCGGCATCGAATCCGGCAGCCAGCAGGTGCTCGACCGCAACCGGAAGAAGCTTGACCTGGGCCAGGTCGCCGCCAAGATCGAGATGGTGAAGCGGCACGGCATCGAGGCACACGGATTCTTTATCGTCGGTCTGCCGGGGGAGACGGTGGACACGATCAGGGAGACGATCGACTTCGCCCGCCGGGTGCCGCTGGACCGCGCCAACTTTGCGCTGCTGGCGCCACTGCCGGGTTCCGACATCTTCCAGGAATATGTGCTCAACCGCGGCAACGGCACGAAGATCGACTACAGCGCCTTCAACTATTTCACGCCTTTCCCATTGGGAGAGCTGGACGCGGCCACGCTTAACAGGTGGCAGCGGCGGGCAGTCTACAGTTTTTACCTGCGGCTGCGGCCGCTGCTGAACCTGGCCAGGCATATGCGGCCCGGCCAGGTAAAGGAGATCTTCAAGGCGCTGGTCCATTACAGCACCTGATTTCAGTCCGGGCCTTTGCGGGGCGTTGCCCGGTTACACAAAGGTGGAGACGCCGCTAGAATGAGCGAGGCGATGAGAGTCCTGTTTCTAAATCCGCCGCCGGTCGACGGCGTCAACGTCGTGCGCGAAGGGCGCTGCATGCAGCGCACCGGCGCCTGGACGGCCGTGTGGGCGCCGGTATCGCTGGCGACTACCGCCGCGGTGCTGCGCGAGCAGGGGATGGATGTGAAACTGGCCGACTGCAGCGTGGAGGACGTCGATCGCGCCGGCCTGGCGGACATCATCCGCGACTGGCAGCCGCAGCTTGTGGTGATCAACACCGCCACGCCTTCGATTGAGAGCGACATCAGCGTCGCCTCGTTGGTGCGCGAAGCGGCGCCGGCGGCGCGGTCGCTGGCGATAGGAATTCATCCCAGCGCGATGCCAGAATCATGTTTTGACATGGACGCTAATCTTGACATGATCGTCCGCGGCGAGCCGGAGTACACCATCCGCGACGCCGCCCTGTCGCTGCGCGGCGGCGGCGACCTGGGCGCCGTCGCCGGTCTCTCCTGGCGCGACGCCGAAGGCGCGGTGCACGCGAACGAGAAACGGCCGTTCATCGCCGACCTTGACGAACTGCCCTTCCCGGCCTGGGACCTGATCGACACCGGCCTTTACCGGCTGCCGTTCAGCGGCCAGCGTTTTCTGCTGGTGGCCAGCGCCCGCGGCTGCCCCCATGGCTGCACCTTCTGCGCCAACAAGATCTATTACGGCGCCCGGCTGCGCAAGCGTTCCCCGCAGCGGATCGTCGATGAGATGCAGTGGGCGGGCGAACGGTTCGGCATCCGCGACTTTCTTATCTGGTCGGAATCCTTTACCAACGACCAGGAATATGCCATCGAGACCGCTGAGGAGATGCGCCGTCGCGGTCTCAACATCAACTGGGTGTGTAACAGCCGCGTGGACACTGTCTCGCCGGAGCTGCTGAAGGCGATCAGGGACGCCGGCTGCTGGATGATCGGCTACGGCATCGAATCCGGCAGCCAGGAGGTGCTCGATTCGGTGCGCAAGGGGACGACACTGACGCAGGCGGTGAGCGCCGTGCGCATGGCCCACGAAGCCGGCCTGGAAGTGACCGGCCATTGCATCCTCGGCTTCCCCGGCGAGACGGAAGCGACGATGCAGGCGACGATCGACTTCTCCAGGTTCCTCAAGCTTGATTACGTGCAGTTCTACTGCGCCGTCGCTTTCCCCGGCTCGAACCTCTACGACCGCTGCGTCGACAGCGGCTGGATCGAGGAGGGCGCCGACTGGAAGTACTTCGAGCAGAACTTCTCCGTGATCACCACGGCGCAGCTGACTGCCGCGCAGGTGATGTCAGCCCGGGAGAAGGCCTACCGGCAGTTCTACCTGCAGCCCCGCGTGGTGCTGGGCTCGCTGAAGAAGATCCGCACGCCGGGCGATGTGGCAAATTTCGCGCGGATGGTCAAAGATTTTCTGACGTGGGTGTAAAGAGGGACGTTCCTTTCCTAACTTTCCTAATTCCACGGGACTTTACAAACGTCGCCTGCGCTGTATACTTGGCACATGCCAAGGCAGCCGCGGATCGACGCTCCTGGGATGGTCCATCATGTAATCGCCAGGGGGATTTCGAGAAGCAGGATTTTCTTGGATGATGAGGATAGGGATTTCTTCCTTAGGCGCCTGGGCGGTCTCGTTGTCGAAACAGGAAATCCTGTTTACGCCTTTGCGCTTATTCCCAATCATTTCCATCTGCTGGTCCGTCGTGACCAAACCTCTATCGCAACGCTCATGCGGCGTTTGCTGACTGCATATGCCATGCGCTTCAATAAGAAGTACAACCGCTGCGGTCACCTGTTCCAAAACCGCTATAAATCGGTGCCCTGCGCTGACGAGGTCTATTTTTTGGAGTTATTGCGCTATATCCATCTGAATCCAGTGCGCGCCGGAGTGTGCTCTTTCGACGAACTGGCTGCTTATCGTTTTAGCGGACATGGTTGTCTTACGGGAAATATGAGGATACCCTGGTTTTCTAGCGCGACTGTTTTGGAGCTGTTTGGCCAGCCAGCAAGGAAGGCAAAGTTTGCCTACCAGGAATTTATTGCTGCCGGGTTGAATCAGAAAGAGGTTGGCGCTCAGGCGTCTGTGTCTCAAGCTGAGAATTTCAGTATGGACATCAAGCCAGCGGATATCAAATCCGCATGCTTTATTTATGAAAAGCGGAAGCATCCGGTTGACTTGCATCATGATGTGACACGAGTGATTGAACGAACTTGCATGTCCTGTCATGTCTCAAAAAATGAGCTTCTCGGAAATGGCAAGGCCAGGAGAATATCTGATGCTCGTTCCCATCTGGCGCGGGAGCTATCGACTCGTCTGGGGCTGACCGGAGCTCAGATTGCGACGCTGCTGGGAGTCCAGCAGGCAACGATAAGCAAGATGCTTCTCAGGAAGAGAAGTTAGGAAAGTTAGGAAAGGAACGTCCCCACCTGTAGTTAGCCCGTCGCCACCATCAGAATTCCCGCGAAGATGAGCGCTATCCCCACCAGCCGGCCCGGCATCAGCGGCTCCTTGAAATACCACCAGGCGATCAGCATGATCAGCACGAAGTTGAGCCCGATCTGCAGGGGATAGGCCAGGGACAGGTCAATCACCCGCAGAACCGTGATCCAGAGCAGCTGCGATATGCCGTAGGCGAAAACGCCGCCGATGATCGCCGGCCGCAGGAAGGCGCGCGGCAGGTGACGCAGCTCCAGCAGCTCTTCTTCGCGGCCGCCCGACGCGCCCGCCTTCAGCAGGGAGTTGCCCAGCGAGGCGGTGACCGACACCAGCAGCATCAGGATGATTTTGGCCGCCAGCATCCTAACCGCTTCCTTCCCCGGACGGGAGCGCATCGCCGGCGCCGTCTCCAGCCACAGC
>JAJYLK010000158.1 GCA_021787775.1 Actinomycetes bacterium
CGCCCCCGCCGGTTCACTGCCAAGCCGGCCCATGACGTATTCGCAGGAAAGTCCGTGAAAGCCGTAGCGCACGACGCCGTCCCGCTCCAGATCGCGCGGCAACGGCAGGGCGCGCGCCGCCGGCGGCATATGGCGGTGGAAGGCGGTGTCGAAGCAGGCGACCTGGCCGGTTCCGGGGAAGCGGCCGCCGAAATACTCCAGCGCGGCGATCTCGTCCGGAAGATGGTCCGGCGCCAGGCGCGCCAGTTCGCTGAGGCCGTCCAGTAGCCGCGGCGTCACCAGCTTCGGCGAGCGGTAGCGCGAACCGCCGTGGACCACGCGGTGGCCGATGCCGCCGATCGCCTGCTCCAGTCCGCGGCGGCGCAGATGGCGGACCAGCTCTTCCATGGCAGTCTCATGGTCCGGCAGCGGCAGCAGCCGTAAAGATTTCCGCCGCGACATCCGCCCGGCGCTTCCAGTTGATATACGTGGTGTTTTGCGGGGAAGAGACCTCCGCCGTACCGGCTGGCCGCTGCCCACGCGCCACTCGAAGATGCTGTCATCCAGGCCGATGCGCCGCAGATTGCCGCGCTCGATCTCCACTTCGCCGCCGTCCGCGCCGATGTCATGCAGCGCGTATTTCAGACTTGATGAACCGCTGTTTATTGATAATATGCGCATGCGCTGTCCTCCCGGGCCGGATCTTACGCTCTGCTTCCCGATTCTCCGATTCCTATGCAGGACCGGGGAAAAACGGCAAGCCGCCTGACCGAGTTTGAAATCGCCGCCACGGGGCAATCGGTAGTTATCGAAAAAATGAGAGGAAGGACAGACATGGCTGACCAACGGCTCAAAGGGATGAAGGTGGCGATAATAGCCAGCGACGATTTCGAGCAGGTGGAGATGACCGCGCCGCGTGAGGCGCTGCGCAACGCCGGCGCCATCACCTTTCTGATTGCGCCACACTCCGGCCAGGTGCAGGCTTTCAAGCATGATCGCAAGGGCGACACCTTCGATGTCGAGATGACCCTCGATGAAGCCGCTCCGGATGATTTTGACGGCGTCATGCTTCCGGGAGGAGTGATTAACGCCGACAAAATCCGGCAGGTGCGCCGGGCTCAGGATTTCATCGTCAGGATCGACGAACTGGGAAAGCCGGTGGCCGTGATCTGCCATGCGCCCTGGCTGCTGGTCTCGGCGGGCCTGGTCAGCGGCAGGACCATGACCAGCTATTACACACTCAAGGATGATATCCGCAACGCCGGCGGCCAGTGGCTTGACCGCGAGGGCGTCTGGGACCGCAACTGGATCAGCAGCCGTAATCCCCGGGACCTGCCGGTGTTCAACCGCCTGATGGTCGAACTTTTCAGTTCATACTGGGAGTCCGCCGGCAAGCAACGCGAAGCTGCCTGAATCCCGGGGTTTTATCGCGCGGCTTCAGCACTAAACCCGGCCGCGCGGGTGCCGCCATCCCTGTTTCACACGCCTCTGCCGGGGGAATTTAAGATTATCGGCAAATATCCGTTAGGCGACTGCAAGAGGGAAGGTGGGGAAGATGGCATCGACAGCGATGACATTCCGGATCCAGCCGGGGATGACCCCGAGCGCCATCGATTTCGCGGAGGAGGTGCTGGGTCCGCGGCGCGCCGAGCATGACGCCTCGCGCGCGAAGCTGGGCATCACGCGGGAACGGGTCTGGGTCGAGAATACCAACGCCGGCGACATGCTCGTCTTCTACTTCGAGGGTGACGATCTGGACGTCGCGATGAGTATGCTCGGTGAATCAAACAGCATGCATGATCTGTGGTTCAGGGAGAAGATGTTCGCCGTCACGGGCTCTGACTGGTGTGACTTTCGCCAGGTGAAGCCCTCCGAGCTTGTCTTCGAGTCGCCGCCGCGGCCGCCGGAAGAGGAAGCCGGAGCGGTAACGCTGGTGCTGCCCGTCCTGCCGGGCGAAACCCGTGAGATGCGGGAGTTGCTGGCGGCACTTGCCGGCCCGCGGGCGGAGGATTACGGCGGCTTTCTGTCGCGTTACGACCTGTGGCAGGTAAGAATGTTCCTGCAGCACCGGGATGGCGGCGATACGGTGATCATGTATGTCGAGGGCAGGGAACCCGGAGCGGCGATTGCTTCGTTCGCCCGGTCGAGCCAGCCGTTTGATGCCTGGCTGCGCGAGGAGCTGCTGAAGATCAACGGCACGGATTACATTCGCCGCCAGACGGCGCCGGCGCCGCATCTGATCCTCGACTGGCGCGCTCCCGTGGCGGGCGAGAAAGCGGCATAGCCCGCTTCAGGACGCTCGCTTCAGGAAGCCCGCTTCAGGACGGATCTCCGGTTTCCGGTAGCCCTTCGATGTCGCGCCGGGTAAGGAAGCGGCTGAAGTTCTCCTGCAGGGCGTCGAGCAGGTGCGGCATGAACTCGTGGCTGATCATCAGCCGCGCGACGACGACTGCCGGGATGTTGCCCTCGTGGTCCTGTCCCGCGAAATCAGCGTTGGCGAAATCGATCGAGAACTCGAATTCGGAATGGTTCACGCGCGCCATGTTGGCATAGACGCCGCGCTGAATCTCGGGGGGCACGTTCACCTTCACCTGGGGTCCGTGCGGCGTGGCCGGGTCGCCGTTGCCGCCGTTTGTCGGTTCGTTCATCTCGTCCTCCCGGGTTCTGTAGCCAGGCTGCTTCCTTATGCCTGCTGATATCAAGGGACACACTGGATTCATCCTATATGGTTTTCGGGAGGATTTCTTCTGCGGCTGTCCTGCCCGGCAACAGATCAAAGATTGGTTTTAGAACCGTAAAACCCATTTCTAAAGTAATGCAAAGTCGGGTCGATAATTTAATTGAATAACCCACTACAAGGACTGAGGCAAAAGCCTCCGCCCTAAAAGGGAGCCCGTAGGTTGTGAGTTTAGCCTCCCCCCACCTACGGGCTCATCTTTTTTCCCTTCGCGCGGATTTCTCGCACCTTCGCTTGTTGCCTTCAGTGGCGGCCGGTATAATTAATCTGCGATTTTGCGACAACTGCCAGGGCTTCTTCCGGATGGCTTCACATCCAAACCAGGATGATTACGCCGGTCATGGGTAAGCTGGAATTATATCCGGGCCTGTTCGCGGGGGGCGGGCGAGCCGGGACGTCCCCTGGGCACCCAAGCATTCTGGTACTGGAGAAAACATGACCAAGACTTCCACTGACGTATGCGTTATCGGCGCCGGGCCCGCCGGCCTCTGCGCTGCCTTTGTTTTAACCCAAAGCAAGAAAGATACGGTCGTGCTGGAGATGAGCGATCAGGTTGGCGGCATCTCGCGCACGGTGGTCAGGGACGGCTTTCGTTTCGACATCGGCGGCCACCGCTTTTTCACCAAGGATGACGAGGTCGACCAGCTCTTCCGTGAGATCCTCGGCGATGAGATCATGTGGGT
>JAJYLK010000159.1 GCA_021787775.1 Actinomycetes bacterium
CATCGCCGTCTTGGTGCCGGATATCTTGGGATAGACCGGCACGCGGAAGCCCCAGGCCATCGACATCGACTGGATCATCTTGGCGACGGCTTCCTCGATCGAATACTTGGTCTGGTGCGTCGGCGGCGAGGCCAGGTCGACGAATTCGGGCACGCCGCGGATCTGGGCGATCAGCTTCAGAACCTTGTAGGCCATCAGCAATCCGCCGTCGCCGGGCTTGGCCCCCTGGCCATACTTGATCTCGATCGCGGCCGGGTCCTCGGTCATCTCCGGGATGGCGCGCACGATCTCGTCCCAGCCGAAATAGCCGGAGGCGATCTGGAGGATGAAATATTTGGCGAAACGGCTCTTCAGGAGGCGCGGCGGGATGCCGCCCTCACCGGTGGCCATCACCACAGGCATGCCTTCCACTTCATTCAGGTAGGCAACCCCCATCGCCAGACCTTCCCACATATGCGGCGACAGCGCGCCGATGCTCATGCTGCCGATGCGGATGGGATAGATCTCGCGCACCGGCGGGATGAAAGCGTCGCTGCCGGCCTGGCTGACCAGCAGCCGGTCGCCGCGCCGCTTCAGCGGCAGCGCTTCCGCCGGCAGGTTGCGCCCCAGCAGCGTGCGGATGCGGAATTCATGCCGGCCGGCGTCCAGCGCCGGATCGGTGAGCATTGAGATCCGCGTAAATTTTAGTTGATCCACAGTCGAAGGCGTGGGGTCATTGCGCCGGCCGCCGCGGCGGAAGGGGATGCCGCCCCTGTTCTTGTAGGTGAGAAACTTGTTGCGCTCGTTGTACTCCGGCTCGATCGCCTCGTTGGGGCACACCAGCGTGCAGGATCCGCAACCGGTGCAGTAGCGGTCGATGTCGGTCACCTGCCGGACGACGTGCACGATCTCGCGCTGCGCCCGGGGGTTGGGCACGCCGCCTTCGGAGAACACCCGCCGGTGCACGTGCGGCGCCGCCTCGATGGCATTCACCGGGCAGACAGCCGTGCAGCGGCCGCAGCGGGTGCAGCGGTCGTCGCGCCAGCGAATGATATACGGGAACTCCCGCAGCGAGAGTTCATGATTCTGGTCTAGTCTGGTTGCCGGGTCCATATCAGTCTGGTCCATCACACTTTCAGCTGGTTCCAGCGGATCATCTCGCCCGCACCGGGAGAGATGATCGCCATGTCGTATTTCATCGGCGAGAAGTCACTGGTCTGGTCGCGGTCGGGGACGGCCTCGTCCAGGCCGCATTCCTCGCTCATCAGCGCATACTTGCCGGGCACGCCGCCGACGATGCCGGGCCTGAGCTTCTTGGCGTCCTGGACCATGAATACCGAGCCGTCGGGCGTGAAACCGATGACGCAGTTGGGCCCGTCGATGCATAGCGGCCGCAGCGACCGCCGGATCAGCCGCAGCGCCTCCTTGTCGCGGCGTGAATCGATTTCCTTTTCCGACAGTGGCGTTATCACATCCTTGTAATATGTCAACGGATAGCCCAGCTGCCGCTGCGTGTAGTGCAGGATGTGCGCGAACACCTCCGAATCGGAGTTGTAGCCCATATAGCCGGGGAAACCGCGGCTGATGAGGAACTCCATGATCGGCACGAAAGCAGTGTTCTCGCCGTTAGTCATCGTGCAGTACCCCTGCAGGAAGAAAGGATGGCAGGCGTAGAGGTAGATGTCATAGTTGGTGTTCTGGCGGCCCTGGGCCAGGATGACTTTCGCCTGGAGCGAACCGTCATCGAGGTTGAAGAAGCGGCCCAGATCCAGCGGATCGCCCACTTCCTTGAGCGTGACGATATCGGGATAGAACGAGAAGGCGAAGATCGACTCCTCCTCCTCGCCCAGCTCGCGCAGCGCCAGACGCGTCTTGAGCAGCAGCTCCTCCTGCGTCGCCTGCGACCGGTCGCGGAACAGCTGCGGATACTGGTAGACCTTGGCGAAGTAATGATCGCGGCGGCCCGTTTCCGGCTCGGGCGCCGACTCGTCGATGTTCGGCTGCCACATGTGGACCTCTTCGAAACCCTGGGCGTACATATAGTCGTCGAGGTCACGCATGCCCTCCGACGAAGCGATGCCCGAAAGGATCGGCAGCCCTTTGAATTTTTCAAACTCGCCGCCCAGGTCCTTCAGAACCAGGCCGAGGCCGGAGCCGTCGTGGCCTTCCTTCATCGTGTTGAGGGCCATGACGTTCTCCATGGGAGAAAAATATTCATATGATGTGATGGCGCTAAGTCGGCACATGATCTGTCACCTGTCTGCTTGACGGCGTCCGCAGGCCGCGTCGTGCTGCTCACAAAAAAAGCGGAATTTCCTAAAGGATGGACTTCCTCCGGGAGCACCGGAACCGGTGTCCGCCTTTAATTATACAACAAGCCCGCGCCGCTCAAAGCCTGCGGGCGCCTGGCCGCCCTGCCAGCTGCCAGGCTCCCCCCGGCAGCGCAAACACAGGTCGCTTATTATTGCATAATGACGCCTGATTGGCACCGCGTGGCGGGGGGACGTTCCTTTCCTAACTTTCCTAATTAGAAGAAAATAGTCATTGATGGGAATTAGGAAAGTTAGGAAAGGAACGTCCCCGGGCTGCCTAGCGCCGGAGCAGCCGCATCGCTTTCAGGCCGAAGCCGAGCTTCTCCTGGTCGTCGCTGCGGTGCACATCCAGGCCGGTGAGGTCGTTGATGCGCCCCAGCCTGTAGCGGATGGTATGCCGGTGGGTAAAGAGCGCGTCGGCGGTGGAAGCGACGCTGCGGTCATTGGCCAGGTAGGCCTCCAGCGTACCGACGAGGTCAGTGTTGTGCTTGCGGTCGTATTCCTCCACACGGGCGATGGTCTCGCCGTAAAAATTGCGCACCTCTTCCGGGTCCTCTTCCAGCGCGCCCAGCAGCAACTTGTAGACGCCCATGTCATCATAGGTGACGATGGCGGCGGTCTCCCCCAGCCGCTGGCTCACCTGCAGGGCGGATTGCGCCTCACGGTAGGCGCGCCGGGTCTCGGCGGGATCGGCGTGAAAACGCCCGAGGCCGATGGACACGGTCAGGTCCGGCAGCAACTCGCCGCAGGCCTGCCGTATCTGGGCAGCGGTTGACTTGACTACCGACATCAGCTGTTCCCCGCCATCGCCGAGCGGCGGCAGGAAGGCGATGACGTTGTCGCTCTTGGGCGTCAGCAGCGCATTCTGGTGGTAAGAGCGAATCACCTGCTTGACGCCGCTGAAAAACCGGTTCTTGATCTGCTGCACTTCCTGCTCTTTCAGCTTCCGGCCGGAGACGTAGCCGCCGAAGGAATCGATGTCGGCGATCAGCACCAGGCAGCCATGGCTCAGGTCGCCGCCGAGGAAGCTGGCCCGCTGCAGGATCGCCGGCCCGGAATCGAACTCGCCCGCCAGCAGGTCGTCGACGAA
>JAJYLK010000160.1 GCA_021787775.1 Actinomycetes bacterium
TCATCACCCCTTTGCCGGCCGCCAAGCCGTTGGCCTTGATCACCACGGGAAAGGAGATCGCCGCGATATGCGCCCGCGCGGAGGCATATCCCGCAAAGCGGGCAAAGCCGGCGGTGGGCACGCCCGCGGCCAGCATCACTTCCTTGGCGAAGCCCTTGCTGCCTTCCAGCAGCGCCGCCTGACCGTTGGGGCCGAAAACCCTGAAGCCGGCGGCGGCCAGCTGATCTGCCAGGCCGGCGCAAAGCGGCGCCTCCGGGCCGATCACCACCAGCGAAGCGTCGACCCGCCGCGCGAGCTCCACCAGCCCGGGGATGTCCGAATCCGCCACAGGATGGCAGACCGCCTGCCGGGCGATGCCGGCATTGCCGGGAGCGCAGTGAACCTCGGAAACCAGGCCGCTGGCGGCGGCCTTCCTGACGATGGCGTGCTCGCGGCCGCCTGAACCGATCACCAGAACTCGCAATGTTTCTCCTTTGCCGTGCCGGCTTTCCGCGCACGGGATTCGTGCCCGCGGAAGCCGTGCCTGCATGCTGCCGGCGCTATTCTATCCTGCCCGCAGGTGGCGCTCAAGACACGCATGGCCGGGCCTCGCCGCGCGATTAGGAAAAGCCTCCTCCCGGCTATATACTGGCCCCATGAAGCTTGGCATCATCGGACTCCCCAACTCGGGCAAGACTACCCTTTTTAACGCCCTCACCCGCCAGGATGTGGAGACGGCGCCGTATCCCAATCCGATCGGCGCCGACCACCACGTGGGCGTCGTCCACGTCCCTGATCCGCGGATCGACCGCCTGAGCGAGATCCACCGGCCGCGCAAGACCACTTACGCCGACGTCACCTGCGTCGACATCACCGGTTTCTCCCGGGGGATCTCCGCCAGCAAGCAGAAGGCAGCGGTCTTTAACGAGGTGCGCGACGCCGACGCCATCATCCATCTGGTCAGGGCTTTCGCCGACCCGGCGGTGACGCATGCTGACGGGGAGGTCGACCCGGCAGCCGATGCGGCGGCGCTGGAGCTGGAGCTGGTGTTCAGCGACCTGGAGCTGGTCGAGACAAGGCTGGAACGGATCGAGAACTCGGTCAAAAAAGGCATCGGCAAGGAACTGGAGGGCGAGCGCGAGGTACTGAAAAAATGCCTGGCGCAGCTGGAAGAGGAGAAGCCGCTGCGCAATCTCGACTTCAGCGAGGAGGAGCGGACGCTGCTCGGCTCACTGCAGTTCGTGTCGCTCAAGCCGGAGCTGGTGGTGCTGAATGTCGGCGAGGACGAGATCGCCTCGGCTGATACAGACAAGACGCTGGCGCGACTGGATGATTTCTATCGCGGCAAAGACGCCCATATCTTTTCGCTCTCGGCCAGGATCGAGATGGAGCTGTCGCAGCTGCCGGCGGACGAGGCGCAGCTGTTCCTGGCCGACCTCGGCATCGGGGAACCGGCGATGAACCGCGTCATCCGCGAAGCCTACGCGCTGCTGGGGCTGATCTCGTTTCTGACCGCCGGCGAGGATGAGGTTCGCGCCTGGACGATCCGCAAGGACACCACGGCGGTGAGAGCGGCCGGCAAGATCCACTCAGACATCGAGCGTGGCTTCATTCGCGCCGAGGTGACCGGCTACGACGATTTCATCGCCGCGGGCTCCATGGCCAAAGCCAGGGACGCGGGCACGGTGAGGCTGGAGGGCAAGGAATACATCGTGCGGGACGGGGACATCATCAACTTCCGCTTCAACGTGTAAAACTCGGGGACACAATACTATTTTTTTGCAGGCATTTTCCGGCACGGAAGTTCCAATCTACAACGTATTCGCAAAGTACCTGCAAAAAAATAGTATTGTGTCCCCGAGTTACCCCCCCCGTTTTACCCCGTTTTACATCTCCACCGTCTCGTCGCGCCCCGGACCGACGCTGACGATCCTGACCGGCACCCCGGCTTCCTCCGAGATCAGCTTCAGGTAATCGCGCGCCTCCGGTGGCAGTTCGGACAGCTTGCGGGCGCTGCTTATGTCTTCCTTCCATCCCGGCAGAGTCTGGTAGACCGGCCGGCAGTGGTAGAACATTGACTGGTGCGGCGGGAAATCGGTGAAGTTCTCGCGCACGCCGTCATGGTCGTACTCGTACATCGAGCAGAAGTTGATCTGGTCGAGATTTGAGAGTACATCCAGCTTGGTGATCGCCAGGCCGGTGAGGCCGTTGAGGCGCACGGCGTACTTGAGCACCACCAGGTCGAGCCAGCCGCAGCGGCGTTTCCTGCCCGTGGTGGTCCCGTACTCGGCGCCCCGGTTGACGAAATGATCGCCCAGCGCGCCGTCCAGCTCGGTGGGGAACGGTCCCTCGCCGACGCGGGTGGTGTAGGCCTTGCAGACGCCAATGACTTCGTCGATCGCCGTTGGTCCGACGCCGGCGCCGACGCAGGCCGCGCCCGCGATCGGGTTCGACGATGTCACGAACGGATAGGTGCCGTGGTCGATGTCGAGCATCGTCCCCTGCGCCCCCTCGAACAGCACTTTCTCACCACGTTTTAGCGCCTTATCAATAAGCAGCGAAGTATCGGCGATGTAGGGCGCCAGCTCGTCGGCGAAATGGGCATACTGCTCCATCACCTCGAATGGATCGACGCCGGGGCTGTTGTAGACCCTTTCCAGCAGGTCGTTCTTCTCGCCGATGGCGGTGTCGAGCTTCTGCCGGAGGATCTTCTTGTCCGTCAGGTCCTGCACGCGGATGCCCAGCCGCGCCGCCTTGTCGGTGTAGGCTGGTCCGATGCCGCGGCGGGTAGTGCCGATCTTGCGCTTCCCCAGCTGTGTCTCGTGGGCGGCGTCCAGCAGAATGTGGTACGGCATAATCAGGTGGGCGTTGCTGGAGATCCGCAGGTTGCCGCAGTCGTAGCCGCGGGCCTTGAGCGCGTCGATCTCCTGGCAGAGCACGCGCGGGTCGATGACGACGCCGTTGCCGATCATCGCCGTGACGTGCGGGTAGAGGATGCCGGAAGGGATCAGGTGGAACTTGAACTCGCCCGCCTCATTGACGATCGTGTGGCCGGCATTGTTGCCGCCCTGGAAGCGCACCACCATCTGGCTCTGTTCCGCCAGGTTGTCGATGACGCGCCCCTTGCCCTCGTCGCCCCACTGCGTGCCCACTACTATCGTTGCTGGCATGATGCTCCTAAAAATGCTTCTTGAGTCCCGTTTCCGGGCTTCCAGAAATTTGCAAACCTCGTAAGTTTACATGATTACGGCGATTATTGTGAGAGCGGCGGACAGGGGCGTGCGGCGCGCTTCATTTCGGCTCAGGCGACGCTCCGAGGCTCACTGCTCCGGGGCTCAGGCGCTGCTTCAGCCCGGCTCAGGCGCCGAGCTTCGCCATCGCCGATACTTCGCTGCTT
>JAJYLK010000161.1 GCA_021787775.1 Actinomycetes bacterium
CCAGCGGTAGGCCCGCAGGCCGCGGAAATCAATCAGGGCAAAGACCATCATCAAGACCGCGCCCATGGCCACGGCGATGCCCTGCGCCCTGACGTAATAGAAAGGACTTGGCAGGTTCGGGTCGGAGTGAGTGGCGCTGTAGATGATCACCATGCCGAAGGCGACCAGACCGCCGACGGCGGCCAGCAGCCCGTAATCAAAATGTCTCAAATAGGTGCGGAATTCCAAAGCGGTTCCCCTAGGTCGAAGGCGGCGGCGGGGCCTGGGCGGCAGCCGGAGCCGGATGGGACTGCGGGAACAGTGACTCATAGATCTTCCTCACCGTGGGCGCGGCGGAGGTGCTGCCGCCGCCGCCCTGCTCGATCATGACCAGCACCACATATTTGGGGTTGTCGGCGGGAGCGTACGAGACATACCAGGCGTAGTCGGACTTGCCGGCCACCTGGGCGGTGCCGCTCTTGCCCGCGATCGTCGGCTGAAAACCGGCGAAGATGCTGCCGATGGCCGAGCCTGGCTGAGCCGCTCCGATCAGCGCTGATTTGATCAGGCCCAGGTTGTAGGGATCGATGCCGGCGCTGCCGCCCGGTGGCGGCTCCAGGTTCTGGATCGTCTGATGCGTGGCGGCATCCTCCACGCGCAGGCCGACATGCGGTTTTACCAGCGTGCCGCCGTTGGCGATGGTGCAGTAGACAGACGCCATCTGCAGCGGCGTCGTCAGCACGTCGCCCTGGCCGATGGCCATGTTGACGCTATTGCCGGGCAGCCACATCTTGTCGATCGGCGTCTGCCCCACCTGCTGCTTCCAGGTGGGATCCGGCACGCGGCCGGAGGCCTCGCCGGGCAGGTCCACTCCCGTCGGGCTGCCCAGGCCGAGGATGCGCGCCCATTTCTGGATTCCCTGATTGTTGTTGTCCTGGTAGAAATGGTAGCCCACCTCATAAAAATAGGTGTCGCAGGACATCACGATCGCCCGGTGCAGATCGACCACACCGAGCGCCGACCAGTCGTGAAAGATGACCGCCGGATCCCCGGGGACATGCCACGAACCGGTACTGTCCACTGTATCGGCGGGGTTGATCAGCTTCTCCTGCAGCCCGGCTATGGCGGTGATCGACTTGAACGTGGAGCCCGGCGGATACTGCCCCTCGATCGCCCGGTTCAGCATCGGATCGTGCGCGGAAGGGTCGGTGAGTTTGGCGTAGTTGGCGTCACTCATGCCGCCGACCCAGACCGAAGGGTCGTAAGTGGGCGCGCTGGCCATGGCCAGGATCTGGCCGCTCTTGGGATCCATCACGATCGCCGCTCCACCCGGCGCCGGGTAATGCTTGGCGCGCGCCAGGTTGATGCCGTAATCGAGCGCGTTCTCCGTTATCTTCTGGATGTTGCTGTCGATGGTCAGCACCACGTCATTGCCGGGGACCGTGTCCTTCTTGCTCAGGTCCACCGGCTGGCCCATGGCGTCGGTCTTGGGCCGGCCGGAAGCATCCACCTCGACCTCGGTGCCGCCGTCAACGCCGCGCAGGTACTGGTCGAACTGATACTCGACGCCGTCCTTGCCGATCTCGGCGTCGAGCGGATAGCCTTTGTAGCGCGGCTCCTGCAGTTCCTGCTGGTCGATCTGACCGACGTGCCCCAGCACGTGCGAGGCCTCGGCACCGTTGGGATAGCTTCTGAGCGGGTACTTCTTGATGTCGATCCCGGGAAAGTACAGCGGTATCCGCTCGATCAGGTAGCTCTTAATGTCGGGAGTGATGTCTTTTTTCACCACCACGGAAGAGTAGGAATCATCCTTATGCTGATCGAGTTTCTTCTGGATGTCAGACTCCGGGGTCTGGATGATCTGGCTGAGCTGCTGCAGCTCAGAGGCCGGATTCTTGAGCGCTGCGGGGAGCACGGTCACGGCCAGTCCGGCACGATTCTCCACCAGCGGCTGCTTGTTACGGTCATAGATGATCCCGCGCGGCGCCTCGTCGGGGACGAAACGGACGCGGTTGTTCTGGGCCATAGCCACATATTCGTTACCGGAGATGACCTGCAGGAACCAGAGGCGGAAAACCAGCACGCCGAAGAGCATCAGCGTAACCACGCCCAGCATTCCGGCGCGAAATGCTATGGATGGCGCCTGCCGCTCGTAACGCCGCGCGCGGCGGCTGCTTTTAAACAGTGAAGACATTTTGCCTCTGATCAATTCCCAGCCACCAGCGGCAGATGGCGAACACGGGCGATGCCAGCAGCGCGTTCAGCAGCGCCGCCGGCAGCACCACCCGGAGAAAAACAAAGCCCGCCGACGCTTCGACTCCCAGCAGGAACATGATCACCGCGTTCGCGGTCTGGACCATCAGTGTGGCCGCGAACACAGCGATCAGGGGCCAGAGCCAGGAGGCCGGGTCGACCCGCTCCGACAGGCGGCCGCTAAAATAGCCTGCCAGGGTGAAAAGGAATGACGAGATGCCCATCGTCTGCACCAGGGCGACGTCGATCAGCAGCCCCATCGCGAACCCGGTGACGGCTCCCCAGACGGGTCCGCGCAGCAGGGCCAGGCTGACCACCACCACCAGCGCTGCGTCAGGCTTGGCGCCGAGCACCGTCAGATAAGGGGCGATCGTCGTCTGTACGATCACGGCCACGAGGATGAGTCCGAAGACCTTCAGCACCGAGACCGGACTTTCCGGCGTCGGCGCGGAGTCCGATTTGCCCTGGTCCAGCACCCGGGTGCTGCGTTTCATGCTCCGTGGGACCGGCATCCTAGTTCCCCCCGGCTGATGGCGCCGCCTGGTCAGTGCCCGGAGGCGCGATCAGCACCATCACTTCCTCAAGCCGGCTGAAATCCGTGAACGGAGTCACCGAGATGTTCTTGAAATATTCGCTTTCATGGTCGCCGACCTGATCGACCACACCTATAGGGACGCCTTTGACAAACAGCTTGCCCGTGCCCGATGTCACCACAACGTCCTGCTTGGACACCTTCTGGTTCTTGTCGACGAAGTCCATCTCCAGCTGGCCGTTGATGCTGCCGATCACCGTGCCCTGGGCGCCGCCATTCTGCACGATCGACTCCACGTGGGAAGTATTGTCAGTGATGAGCAGCACCTGGGCGGCATTGGTGGTAACCGCGGAGATCTGTCCCACCAGCCCCTGGCCGCTGACTACCGTTTGCCCCATGGTGATGCCATCGGTGGAACCGCGGTTGATGGTGACGGTGGCGTTCCAGACCGATCCGGAGCGGCCGATCACCCGCGCCGGCACCTGCTTGTAATCCTTGGGAAACGAAGGTTGGTTGACAAAACCGAGCATCTGTCGCAGCCGCTGGTTCTCGTCCTCGGTCTCCTGTTCGGACACGACCTGGGAGCGCAGATCGTCG
>JAJYLK010000162.1 GCA_021787775.1 Actinomycetes bacterium
CAGCACGCCGGTGCCGAATTTCTGCAAAAACTTTTTCATCGGACTGAAATGTTCGATGGTCCGGACTTGCCGGTCGGCGATGACTGTATCGGCGGCGCCGTCCAGGATCGGGCGGATGAGATCGGGTATCCGCTCCTGGGGATACTGGTTGTCGCCGTCGGTCAGCACGAGAATGTCGGCCTTGAGTTCCAGAGCGCCGCGGATACCTTCACGAAGCGATAACGCCAGACCGCGGTTCCTGGCATGATGGATGAAATGTTTTACGCCCAGCTGCTTTGCCACGGCGACCGTCTGGTCGGTTGATCCATCGTCAATAACCAGCACATCGATCGTGTCGATGCCGGGGATCTCTTTCGGGATTGTTTCCAGAACGAGGGGCAGAGTCCTCTCCTCGTTCAGGCAGGGGATCATGATCACCAGTTTCATTACCTGAAGAGACCCGGATATCAGCTGGCGGTTTTAGCAGTTGGTTTTGCCAGTGAGACCTCGCCGGCATCTTCGCGATCCACGCGCCACCTGGAAGTCGGCAATATCGTGGATCTGTCAACGCGCGCCACGTATTTCCCCGCGATATCATGCACTTCCGTCAGGAGTCCTTCCGAGAGCGTCGTCGCATTCAGACCCAGGGCCAGGAATTTGCTGTTATCGACAACGAGTTCGTTCTCGTCCGCCTCTACGCGCGGATTTTCCAGATAGTCGATCTTTGCGCCGGTAAGATCGGAAACCAGCGCAGCCAGGTCCCTGAGCCGGTAGGTTTCTGTCACCTGATTGAAAATCGTCGGCTTGGCGCCGGGAGCTGGCGGATTGAGGATGGCCAGCTCGATGCAGCGGACCGTATCACGGATGTGGATGAAGGCCCGCGTCTGCCCTCCGCTGCCATACACCGTAAGGGGATGGCCGATGGCAGCCTGCATCAGAAACCGGTTCAGTACCGTGCCGTAGTCGCCGTCGTAATCGAAGCGGTTGATGAGCAGCTCATCGATCTCTGTCTCCGGGGTTTGAGTCCCCCAGACGATTCCCTGATGCAGGTCGGTGACGCGGATGCCGTCATTCTTCGCATAGAAGGCGAACATCAGTTGATCGAGCGTCTTGGTCATGTGATAGACGGAACCCGGGTTGGCCGGATGCAGGATCTCGCGCTTCAGCTCTCCCTCTTTGCCCACAAGCTTGACCTCGATGTATCCTTCCGGCACCGTCATGGAGCCGTTCCAGCCGTAGCCATAAACCCCCATGGTGCCCAGGTGCACCAGATGAGCGTCAATGCCGCTGTCCACCAGCGAGCAGAGAATGTTGTGGGTGGTGTTTGTATTGTTGTTGACGGTATACCTTTTTGTGTCAGCCGACTTCATCGAGTAGGGCGCTGCCCGCTGTTCGGCAAAGTGGATGATCGTGTCTGGCCAGTAATCTTCAATCAGGGCCAGTAGCCTGGCATATTCCTGCGCGATGTCTATCAGCTCGAATGAGATGGTCCTGCCGGTCAGGCTTTTCCAGGCAGCCAGGCGGTCTGGCAGTGCCGCCATCGGTGTGAGCGAACTGGTGCCTAATTCCCGGTCGATCTTGCGGCGGCTGAAATTGTCGACAATGGCCACGTTGTGTCCTGCCGCGGACAGATGGAGGGCTGTGGGCCATCCACAAAATCCATCACCACCGAGAACGAGTATTTTCATAGCACTATCTCCTGTGTAAGCCAACGGCCAAAAGGGATCGAAAAAAGGAACAGCAGAACCGGAAACGGGTTCGAAAGAAAAATATAACTGATAAAAGTTAACAACATAAATATTACAGAAATGTTAGACAATTGTACTGTTTCTGTAAAGGTTACCGTTCTCATTCAATTTCCAACTTCGTCAGCCTCCACGCGGCGTTTATCAACCCCACATGCGAATACGCCTGGGGGAAGTTTCCCAGCAGCTCGCCGGTGGCGGCTCCCGCTTCCTCGGAAAGCAGGCCGACGTCGTTGGCCAGCGCCGTGACTTTCTGAAACAGCTCCCGGGCCCGCTCCGCTTCTCCCGCCAGCGCCAGGCATTCCACCAGCCAGTAACTGCAGATGATGAAGCCGTTGGGCTCCTCGGCCCAGCGACGCACCAGCCCGGTCTCGCCGCTGCCCAGTTCGCGCTCCACCGCCGCGATGGTCGCCCGCATGCGCGGCTCGCCGGCGGGCAGAAACCCGACCAGCGGCAGCAGCAGCACGGACGCATCCAGACGATCGGAGCCGAAGGCGCCTGTGTAAGCTCCCGCCTGCTCGTTCCATCCCCTGGCCAGCACCTCGCGGCGCGCAGCGTCACGCTCATTCGACCATCCTCCCACTTTTTCACCAACCACGTCCAGCCGGGGGGCCAGCCTGACCGCCCGGTCCAGCGCCACCCAGCACATCACTTTCGAGCTGAGATAGTGCCGCTCGCGGTCACGCGCTTCCCACATGCCGGCGTCCGGCTCGCGCCAGCTGGCCGCCGCCCGGTCGGCGAAGCTCACCAGCAACTCGCGCAGCGACGCGCTGAAATGCTCTCCCAGCCGGTCACGCAGCAGGTAGGCGGCATCGAGCACCTCGCCGGTGACGTCGTGCTGCTTTTGCTTCCAGGCCTCGTTGCCGACGCGCACGGGACGGCTGCCGCCGTAGCCGCGCAGGTGGCCGAGCTCGCGCTCGCTGAGATCCCGCTCCCCTTCGACGCCGTACATGATCTGAACCTGTTCGCGTCCCGAGCGGCCGCTGGCGCGATTGATCCAGTCGAAGAAGCGCTGCGGTTCGTCGGGGCAGGCCGCCACCCACAGGGCGTTCATCATCATGCTGGCGTCGCGCAGCCAGACGAAGCGGTAATCCCAGTTGGCGCTGCCGCCGGCGACTTCAGGCAGCGACGTGGTCGCCGCCGCGACGACTGCTCCGCTCGGCTGATAGGTGAGCCCCTGAAGCACCAGCGCGCTGCGGCGCACCTGCTCCAGATAAAGCCCCTGGTAGCCGGTGTGCTGCTCCATCCATGACTGCCACGATTTTACCGTCGCATCAATTGCGCCGGAGACCTCGGCGGCTCCGGCGATTTCCTGCTCCCGGGCGGCAGCACCGGCAGGCGACGTCTGGCAGACGAGGCGAAAACCGGCCTGCTCGCCGGCGGCGACGGTGAAGTGCGCGCTGGCGCCGTGGCTGCTCCGCTTAAGCGCGACCGGCGCGCTCAACCTCAGCTCCAGCGGCCCGGCCCTCGCCCTGAGGCCACCCGCCTCCAACTCGATGCGGCCGGCGGTGAGCCCGTATTCGAAACGGGGAGCGAAGTCCATCTCCATTTCCACGCGGCCAGAGACCCCGCGCACCAGCCGCAGCAGCATGTGCGGCG
>JAJYLK010000163.1 GCA_021787775.1 Actinomycetes bacterium
GCGGCCAGCGGCGGTTTCGCTCTGTTTTCGTCTGAAGAAACGGCGGACATCGATGCTCACGTCAGAGACCTCCAGGCCTGATAGAAATCCTTCAGCAGGCGGCGCGTAGGCACCTGTGAACGGAACAGTTTCAGCAGCAGCCGCTCTTTTTCGGCCTTGCTGAGCTGATCGACGGTGAGGAACTCCCGCGCCAGCGAGGCCATCAGCTCGGGATAAAGTCCAAACAGATGGTGATGTGTTGACAGGAATTTGGTGGCATTGTCATATTTGCGCAGATCCTTCAAAATCACTGTGTCCTCCAGCAGCAGCCGGTAGCGCCCCAGGGCGGCGGCGCTGAAGTCGCCGCGCTCGCGGCACGCGAGCACGGTTTCGGCGGCCATTTTGCCGGAAAGCAGCGCCAGGTTGGCGCCCTCGCTGTTGATGGCATTGACCATGCCGGCGGCGTCGCCGGTGACCAGCACGCCGTCGCCGTACAGCCGGGGCATGCAACTGTAGCCGCCCTCGGGAATGAGGTGGGCCGAATATTCGCGCGGAGCCGCGCCCTGGATGAGCCGCCGCACCTGCGACTGCTGCTTGAAGCGCTCCAGCAGGTTATATGCCTCAGCAAGGTTATCAACCAGGCTGTCCAGCAGCACACCTACTCCCACCGAGATCGTGTCCCGATTGGTGTAGATGAAGCCGGTGCCTGGCAATCCGCCGGTAGTCTCGCCGATGATCTCGATGGCGGCGCCCGCGCCGGGGTCGAGGTCGAAGCGATCCTCGATCCGCTCCTTGGGCAGCGCCAGCACCTCTTTTACCGCCAGCGCCACGTTGGCGGCGCGCGGGGGGCAGGGCGACAGGCCGGCCTTCTCCGTCAGGAAGGTGTTGACGCCCTCGGCGATGATGACCACGTCCGCTTCCAGGTCTCCCTGCGGCCTGCCGGTGCGCACGCCGGCGATGCGGCCGCCATCCCACAGCAAATCCTCCACCAGCGTCTCCCTGATCATCAGGGCGCCGGCATCAGCCGCCTGGCGGGAAAGCCATTTGTCGAAACTGGAACGGTAGACGGTGAAAGAATTGTAGGGCTCGACTGCGAAGTCGGCGGTCTCGAAGGACACCTTGATGGCCGAATCGCCGGTCGCCAGCCACATGTCGCGGCGGGTCACGTGACGTTCCAGCGGCGCCTCCCGCCAGAATTCGGGGAAGACGCTGCCGGTCGGCTGAGAATAAATGAGGCCGCCCATCATGTTCTTGCTGCCCGACCAGTCGCCGCGCTCCAGGCAGACGACGCTGGCGCCGCCTTTTGCCAGCGTGTAGGCAGCCGCCAGGCCGGCCGGGCCGCCGCCGACGACGATGGCATCGTAGCGCGAAGTCGCAGCACTCATTTTGTTTCCACTCCGATCTGCTGCTCGCCGGCGGCATCCGATCCCGATGCGCCGCCTGTCCGCGCATGCGCTTCCTCGATCAGGGCCGGCACGATCTCGAAGAGGTCGCCGACGATGCCGTAATCGGCTACGTCGAAGATGGGCGCGTCCGGATCACTGTTGATCGCCACGATTACGTCGGATTCCTGGATCCCGGCCAGATGCTGGACGGCGCCGGAGATGCCCACGGCGATATAGAGTAGCGGCCGCACGGTCTGGCCGGTCTGGCCGACCTGGCGCCGCTGCGAGATCCAGCCCGCGTCCACCGCCGCGCGCGAGGCGGCCACCGTGCCACCGAGCTCCGCGGCCAGCTTCTCCAGCAAGGCAAAATTATGCGCGCTTCGCATGCCGCGCCCGCCGGCGACGATCACGTGCGCCCCCCTGAGTGATTCCTCCTCGGGATTGGGCAGGAACTGCAGCTGCCTGACGGCTGCCGCCGCGGCCGTTATCGCGGGCCGGGATTCGATGATCTGGCCGCCGGCTTCAGCCGCGGCCTCCGGCAGGGGGAAAACCCCCGGCCGCACGGTCGCTATCTGCGGCCGGTGATTGGGCGTGATGATGGTTGCCATGACATTGCCGCCGAAAGCAGGGCGTGTTTGCCTGAGCAGACCCTTGGCCGCGTCGATCTCCAGATGGGTGCAATCGGCCGTCAGCCCGGACTCGAGCTCGGTGGCGGCCGCCGAGGCCAGGTCGCGGCCGCGGGTGGTCGCGCCCAGCAGGATGATCTGGGGCTGGTGCTCCCGCGCCAGGCCCACCAGCGCCTGACAGTGCGGGTCGGTTATGAATGGCTCCAGCGCCGGGTCGCTGTCAGTATAAGCCGCAGCGGCGCCGTAGCTGAATGCCTGCCGCGCCAGTTCCGGCGCTCCGGCGCCGAGGATGACCGCGGCCGCGCGCACGCCGAGCGCTCCCGCAAGCGAGCGCGCTTCCCCTATCAGCTCCCACGAAACCGGGGCGGCTTCTCCGGCCACCTGCTCCACGACAACCCAGACCTCGCCGCCTGCTTCACCGCTGCCTTGCGCGGCAGCCTTTCCAGCCTTTGCGGCGTCATCGGGTGAGTTCTCGCTGATTTTCGGCTTGTCCTCAGGCACGCGCAACTCCCGGCTTCATGCCGCGTTTGGATAAGCGGTCGAACAGGAGCGCCGCTACCGCGGCCGGCTCCATCCCCGGCTCGCCGACCGCCTCGCCGCGCTGGCGCACGGGTGGCGCGAAGATACGGTTGACCCGGGTGGGTGAGCCTTTCAGGCCCAGGCGCCCGCGCTCGACGTCCAGATCGTCAGCGCACCACGTATCGACCTTTTTGTCAGCGGCGGCCAGCAGATCCGGCAAAGATGCGTAGCGGATGCGGTTGCAGGCTTCGGTGATCGTCACCGCCACCGGCAAATCGGCCTCCAGCAGCTCGCGGCCGTCTTCCCGCTGGCGCCAGGCGCGCAGTTTCCGCTTTTCCGGATCGATCTGCAACAGGGAACAAACGTATGTCAACTGGCTGAATCCCAGCCGCCGGGCCAGTCCGGGGCCGACCTGGCCGGTATCGCCGTCGATCGACTGCTTGCCGCAGAAAACAAGGTCCACCGGCTCGCCGGCGGCGTCGCGCGGCCCGGCTCCACCGCCCTCGTTCCCCTCCGGTTCCCGGTCGTTCCGGGCGCCGGCTATCTTTCTGATCGCAGCCGCCAGCGTATAGGTCGTCGCCAGCGTGTCCGCGCCGGCAAAGGCGCGGTCGGTGACCAGCACCGCCCGGTCCGCGCCGTAACCGAGCACTTTTCGCAGCGCCTCTTCCGCCTGGGGGGGTCCCATGCAAAGCGCGGTTACCGTGCCGCCGTGCTCGTCACGCAGGCGCAACGCCGCCTCGACCGCGAACAGGTCGAAGGGATTTATCACCGAGGGGATTCCCTTGCGAACAAGGCTGCCAGTCTCA
>JAJYLK010000164.1 GCA_021787775.1 Actinomycetes bacterium
TGCCGGTCTTTTCAGCCAGTGCCGCCGCGACCCGCTCGCAGTCCTCGGCGCTGGGGCCGTGGATCATCGCAAACAGGTTATACTCCCATTTTTCCGCCCTGGGCCGCTGGTAGCAGTGGCTGACCTCGGCCGCGGCCGCGAGCGTCTCGCCGACCTCTTCGACACGCTCGTCCGGGACGTCCCAGGCGCACATGGCATTAGCGGCGTAACCGAGCCGCTGGTGCCGGACCATGGCGCCAAAACGGCGGATGGTTCCGTCAGCCTTCCATGCCTTGACCAGCTCCAGCACTTCACCGGGATCCATCCCCACCTGGGCGGCGATCCCGGCGAACGGCCGCGGCGTCAGCGGGATGCTCTCCTGCAGCGACCGCACCAGTTCCCGTTCCCTGTCGCTGAACTCCCTAGCCATCGATCACCGGCAGGTCCACCTGGATCTTGAACAGGCGTGTCGCGGGCAGGTTCAGCACCGGTCCGATGCCGGCCCGCTGTTCTATCTCCCGCAGGATCTCGTCGATGCGCTCCTGGCCGGGTGCGATCAGCGTGAACCAGACATTGTAATAATGGTTGCGTTCATAGTTATGCGTGACATTGTGATAACTGTTAATCGCCGCTACCGCCGCATCCAGCTTTTCCGGCGGCACATGGACGGCGCACAGCGTGCTGCGGTAGTCCAGCCGGCGCGAATCGAACGACGCCCCCAGGCGGCGGATCTCGCCCGACTCCATGATCGCCCGGATGCGGTCGATCACCTCGTCTTCGCCGATGCCCAGTTTTTCGCCGATAGCGGCGTAAGGCCTGTCGACGATCGGAAAATCGGCCTGGATCAGGGTAATCAGTTTTTTATCTGTCTCGTCCATTTATTTCCGGCGGGCTTTCGGCTGATAGACGCAGAACGGCTCCTCGCCCAGATAGTCGCCGGTCACCTCGTAGGCGCGGGCGCGGCAACCGCCGCAAAAACGCCGGTACTCGCAGTAGCCGCAGCGGCCATGATAGCCATCCAGGTCACGCATCTGCTTAAAGACCGGCGAGTTCAGCCAGACATCGCCGAAGCCCTGCTCATTCAGGTCGCCGCATTTTACATCAAGGAAGCCGCAGATCCGAACCTCGCCCCTGTAAGAGATGAAGCAGAAACCCTGGCCGCCGAGGCAGCCCTTGCTCATGGCATCCATGCCATGCGTCTCTACGGTAACTTTATTGCCAGCCGCGTGCTCGCGCTGGCGGAGGATGCGGTAATAATGCGGCGCGCAGGTGGGTTTGAAGTTGAGCGGCAGCCGGCCGCGCTGGTCATAGACCCAGTTGAGGGTTTCCTCGTACTGCTCCGGCGACAGTTCCTGGTCGGCCAGCTCCTTGCCGCGGCCGGTCGGCACCAGCAGGAACGGGTGGAAGGCGACGGCGCCGATTTCGATCGCCAGCCGGAGGATGTCAGGCAGCTCCGCCAGGTTGACCTTTGTCACCGTTGTGTTGATTTGAAACTCGATGCCGGCTTTCTTCGCCGCTTCGATGCCCCGCATGACTTCGTCAAAGGCGCCGGGCACACGGCGGAAATCGTCGTGCGTGGCGGCAGTGGCGCCATCGATGCTGAGGCTGATGCGGTCGATGCCGGCCTCCTTCAACCGGCGCGCGTTGGCCTCGTCAAGCAGCGTTCCGCACGGCGACATCACCATCTTCAGGCCCTTCTCCGTGCCGTAGCGGGCTATCTCGTAGATGTTCTCGCGCAGCATCGGATCGCCGCCAGTGAGGATGACGATCGGCTTTCCCACCGCGGCGATCTCGTCGATAACCTGGAAACATTTCTCAGTGGAAAGTTCGCCGGGATAAGGCCCCTTGTCGGCGGCGGCGCGGCAGTGGCGGCAGGAAAGATTGCAGCGCCGGGTCACCTCCCAGGCCACGAGGCGTGGCGCCAGCGGTCCGCGAGGATTAGCGCTTCCAGGACGGCCGTGGGGATGTCCGCCCGGGATATCCGGTTTGTCTGCGCGTTCAGCCATCATGAAATCCTTTTAGTCACGGAACAACCATACTAACAAGCCGGTGGAGGGTATTTTTCGAAGTGGTTCGGCCTGCCGCCAGTAAAGCCGGTCCCTCCGCAATTCCTTGCGCCCACCCAAAACCTGACGCCGGCAAACGTAAACGATCCACCGGCTCTGGCTACAGCCCGATCTCCTCATCGGACAGATAGCACGCCGGATCCGGCGCCCACGGGTCGCTGTGCACCAGGTCGGCGCGCACCCTGAGGGCGCCGCCACAGGCATCGAACCACTTGCACTCGCGGCAGCGGCCGTGGATGTGGCCGCGGCGGTCCTTCAGCCCCGCCATCAACGGGTCGGAAGTGTCCATCCAGATCTCACTGAAAGGACGCTCGCGGACGTTGCCGAAGCTGTAATGCATCCAGAACTGGTCCGGATGGACGTTGCCCAGGAAATCGATGTCGCCAAAGCCGACGCCGGAGCTGTACATGCCGCCGCCGTTCCATTTCAGCAGCCGCATGACCGCCTCAGCGCGTTCCGGCGCTTCCTGAAGCAGTTTCAGGTAGAGGTAGATGCCATCGACGTGGTTGTCAACGGTGAGAATATCCTTGTCCAGCCCCCTGTCGTGCATCTCCCTGGTGCGCGCCAGGATGATGTCCAGCGCGTCGCGTGACTCCGCGTGGGTAAGATCGTCGCTCTCCTTCCCGCGGCCGGAATAGACCAGGTGATAGAAGCAGGCGCGGTCGATCTCTTCCTCCTCGATGAAGTCGAAAATGCGATGCAGGTCACGGTAGTTGTGCCTGGTGAGCGTCAGCCTGAGGCCCACGCGCTGCCCTGCCGCCTTGCAGTTGCGGAAGCCGGCCATCGCCTTCTCGAAGGCGCCCTTGTGCCCGCGGAAGGCGTCGTTGACGTCGCCGATGCCGTCGAGGCTGATGCCGACATAGGTGAAGCCCAGATCCTTGATCCGCTGCGCGACCTCGGGCGTGATCAGCGTGCCGTTAGTCGAGAGCGTCGGCCGGATCCCCAGCGACACGGCGTGCGCCGCCAGTTCGAACAGGTCCTTGCGCATCAGCGGCTCGCCGCCGGAGAAGAGCAGCGCCGGGATCTGGAATGCGGCCAGCTCCTCGATCAGGGCCTTGCCCTCGGCGGTGTCCAGCTCTCCCTCGTATTTCTTGGCTTCGGAATCCGTATAGCAGTGTACGCATTTGAGATTGCAGGTACGGCTGATGTTCCAGGCAACCACCGGCCGGCGCGCGGCCGCTGATTGCGGCTGCCGCGGGATGTGCGGTGCGCCCGCCATCTCCTTGCCCGGCTTGGGGCTGTGGCCATAACGCAGCGAGTCCGCGGGGG
>JAJYLK010000165.1 GCA_021787775.1 Actinomycetes bacterium
CCCGCCCGCGGCCCACCAGCTCTCCGGCCAGCGCCTCCGCCACATCCCGCGACAGCGAAGCCGCGCCGATGGTCATGAGAATGCTGCGTTCCAGCAGGTTGGACATTGCTTTCACCTCCTAACAAACGCAAATGCAAAGCTTTGGAGAATGGCTTCGATCGGGACCCTCTATATAACGGCCGCCGGGTCCAGGACCATTAGCCAAAAGGAAGTCCGCGACAGGATTCTACCCGGGGGAAGCGTTCCGTAACTCCCGGAGACGCATAAGGGCGCCGGGGAAACCGGCGGCGCGACTTAATTCTCGGCCTTGGCCGCCTTGGCCTTGCGCTGGGATCTGCTGACCTGGGGCCGGTAGCGCTTCTCGCGCTCCTTCCACAGCGTCAGCAGCGGCGCCGCCACGAAGATGGAGGAGTAAGCGCCCGACGCGATGCCGATCAGCAACGCGAAGGCGAAGTCCTTGAGCGTCTGGCCGCCGAAGATGAACAGGCAGGCCACCGGCAGCAGCGTCAGCAGCGACGTGATGATCGACCGGTTCATCACTTCCCAGATGGAGTTGTTCACCATTTCGGCGAATAACCGAGGATGGTGAGCACCGCGGCCACCGTGGCCGTGGTCACCTCCCGGCCGACGAGCGAATAGACGCCGACGGTCACCAGCAGGTCATGGATCAGCGCCACCAGCGTGGCCACCGCCGACTTGTATTCGAACCGGGCTGAGACATAGACGATGATGATCAGCCAGGCGAGGATGACAGCTTCGAGCATCGAATCAACTACCTGGCGGCCGAACGTCGGTCCGACGCTGTTCCAGGACTTGTCCGAGACGCCGATCTTGGTGTTGAGCGCGCCGGTGACCGCATCCTCCTGATCGGTGGTCAGCGATGGCAGCGTCACCTGGTAGCGGCCGTCACCAACGGTCTGGACCACGGAATCGGGATAGCCGGCGCCGGCGACGGCGTCGCGCACCTCGCCGACGCTGGTGTTGCGGCTGAACTTCGCCGTCAGGCGGCTGCCGCCCTTGAAATCGATGCTGAGGTTGAGACCGCGGGTAGCCAGGCTGATCAGGCCGACGATGATGACGATGCCGGAAAGGGCAAACCACCAGTACTTCTTGCCCATAAAATCTATGCGGATCTTCTCGATCACTGCTCGGCCTTCTTCACTTTGGCGCTCATCAGCGGTTCAGGCTTTTTCGCCTTGATGCCCATCAGTGCCGGGCGGTTGAACAGGCGCAGGTTGGTCAGCAGCCCCAGCATCGCCCGGGTAGCGACGATGGCGGTGAACATGCTGATGACGACGCCGATGATCAGTGTCAGCGCGAAACCCTTCACGCCGGCGGTCGCCAGGCTGAAGATGATCAGCGCCGTGATGATGGTGACCACGTTGGCATCCAGGATCGTGCGGAAGCCCTTGGCGTAACCGGAGTTGACCGCGGAGCGGATGGTCTTGCCAAGGCGCACCTCTTCCTTGATGCGTTCGAAGATGACGACATTGGCGTCAGCGGCCACGCCCACGGTCAGGATCATGCCGGCGATGCCCGGCAGCGTCAGCGTCGACGGATGCCAGGGGTTGGTGAGGGCGGCGTAATAAAGCACGCCGTAGATGATCAGGGCCAGATCGGCGACGACGCCCAGCAGGCGGTAGTAGAAGATGAGGAAGACCATCACGATGGCCAGGCCGATGGCGCCGGCGATCAGCCCCTGCCGGAGCGAATCCTGGCCCAGGGTGGCGCTGATCTCCTCCTTGTCGACCTGTTCCAGCTGCACCGGCAGCGCGCCGGTCTGCAGCACCAGCACGGTGTCTTTGACTTCCTGCAAAGACATGTTCCCGGTGATCTCCGCCGAGCCGCCAGAGATCTGGCTCTTCACTGTAGGCGCCGACTGCACCTCGCCGTCGAGCACGATCGCCATCTGCTGCGTCTTGCCGGTGATGGAACCCTCGGTAGCCAGCTTCTGGGTGACATCGGCGAACTGCTTGGCGCCATTGCTGTTAAAGCTCATCTGCACTTTGGGACGGCCGTAATCGTCATAGCCGACCGAGGCGTTGTCCAGTGCATCGCCGCCCATCAGCGCCGTCTTGTCAACCACAAAAGGCTGCTGTACCGGCTTGCCGTTCTGATCCTTGACGACGTTGCCGTCCTTGTCCTTGACGATCATGAAAAGCAGCAGCTTGTCCGGGGGGATCTTGTCAGGAGTGAGCGCCCCGGTGGCCACCTGCTGCGTCAGATCCTGATCGACTTTCATGAACTGCAGCTGCGCCGTCTGGCCGATCAGCTTCGTGGCTTCGTCGACATTCTTGACGCCGGCCAGCGCTACCGAGATCTGGTTGCTGCCCTGACGGCTGATATCCGGTTCGGACACGCCCAGCTTGTCGACGCGGTTGCGGATGACCAGTTCGGCCTGGTCCATCTGGTCGCTGGTGACGTTGCCCTTCGCCTGCAGGATCACTTCCAGGCCACCCTGCAGGTCAAGCCCCAGCTTGGTCTTCTGGGAAGGTGGATAGATAATGTAGGCGGACGCGCCCAGCAGCAGCACCATCACTGCCAGCACCAGAAGATGTCTTTTTCTTTCAGTCAAATAATTTCCTGCTCAAGAAATTTCCTGCTCAAGACGAAAAAACAGGCCTACCCGAAGTTCACGGCAGCCCTTAAAAAAGCATAAGTGAAAAGCAGGAGGGTGTCAAAGAATCCGGGCCACCCCGGCTGATTCATCGGCAGCGCCCGGCAATCACATTACGACTCTTCCGACTCCTCTTCTCCGGACTCCGGAGCTTCCTCTGCCGCCTCGGCCTCGGCCTCGACCTCGCGCTTGGCGATGGAGCCGCGTGACAGCTTCACCTCTGTCTTCCTGGCGATCTCCAGCATGATGTAATCGTCCTTCACCCGGGTGACTGTGCCGTAGATGCCGCCGGCGGTCATCACGGTATCGCCCTTGTTGATCGACTGCACCAGCCGGTCGTGCTGCTTGCGTTGTTTCTGGGTCGGCCGGATGAGAGCGAAATACAGCACGGCGATGAAGACGACGAATATCGCCAGGGTGGTGAAACCGCCGGATACGGCCGAGCCGCTGTCCTGGCCCAGCAAGAATGTGAAGGCAACAGTCAAATCCCGCTCCTTTCTTTGCCCGCTCCATTGATAGTTATGAATAGTCCTGATCCCGCCGGACCTAATATGATCCCGCCCGACCTATGCCGGGTCTGTCAGAATCCCCGATTCCAGCTATTTGTAAGCCGCGGGCGCGTCGCGCAGAAAATCATCGAAGCGCTCTTCGGCGATCGCCTGCCTGGCTCTACGGGTCAAGTCTACCAGA
>JAJYLK010000166.1 GCA_021787775.1 Actinomycetes bacterium
CGGGACCGAGGGAAGCGGCAGCATCTGGCTGGCGTCCAGGCCGGTGCGGACCAGCAGCGCCTCCTCCGACCAGGTTCCTTCCGGTCCCAGGAAAGCCGTTTTGCCGCTGTCAGTCGTCAAGGACGCCACCTCCCACTGGCTCCCGCGGCGGGTGTGATTTCAGGCCCATGGCCTCCTTGAGCACATGGATCTCTTCCGGTGAGAGTTTTTCCGGGCTGTCGCCGTGGCGGACTTCCTTCACATAGATGCGGGCGTGCTCGCGCGACTGGATGGCGCTGATGATGACGCCGGAGTACTGCGCATCCAGCAGCGCCATGGACGTGCTCTGCATGCCACTCAAGTCGCGGTAGGCGTCGTAGCGGATGACGCTGCGGAAGATGAGGCATTCGTCCAGCCGCCGCTCGTTCTGCTCCAGCTTGCCGGTCAGCTCGCCCAGATCGTAGGCCAGCGCCTGCACCTCGTCCTGGACGGCGCGGCCGTGCGCGACCAGGTCGCGGCTGCGGTTCTCTCCCAGCACTACGGTCTGGTCGTGGCGCAGCCGCCCCAGCTTCGCCAGCAGGTACGCACACAGGATGAGCGCCGCGACCCCCAGGCCGATGGCGACGAGGATGAACAGTGATTGGTTATTCTGAATAAAATTCATTACCGTCCTTACTTTCCCATATTCCTGGCACTTTTGCGCCCCAATAAGAAAACCGGCCGCTGACCGTAAAAAAGCGAAGGCTGAAGGCAGTGAGAATTTCCCGATCTCCCTGCCTCCAACCTTCCAAAGGCCCGCATGGGCGGCACCCTAGCTGAATACTACCTTGTACTGCGCCGAATTGTTGCTCAGGTTTTTCTCTCCCGGAACAGGGCCGCAGCTGACGTTGAGAATCGCGACGTCGCTGCTGGCCTGGGCCGCCAGTCCGCTGATGTCGACCGTTTTGCGCTCGTTGGGCGCGATCGACGGGATGGTGCCGCTCACCTTCTGCGGGTTCGGATTGCTGGGAGTCGTGAGGGTGATGCTCACCGGCACGTTGGTCTCGGTGGCCTCGCCCTGGTTCTCCACCTCCACGGTGAAGGTGAGCGAGTCGGCGGCTTTGACGTTGTTCTGCTGGTCGGCGCTCAGCTGCTGGCCGCTGGGCTGCACCTTGACGCTGGCCAGGGCGACGCCGTGCAGGCCGGTAACCTGCGCCGCCGGCCCGCCCTTGAGCTTCTCCAGCACCGCCACATCGGTCTGCTGTGTGGCCAGTTCCGGGTCGGCGATGAATTTGGACTGGGGCACCTTGATGTCATTGATCTGCTCGTTGCCAAGTTCGCGCTGGCAGGGCTGATAGAAGAATTCGTCGTAGGCGACGTCGCTGGTGAGCAGGATCAGCATCTCATGGGATATCTGCGCGGCGCCGGCCTGTTCGTCCTGGGCGCCCAGCGCGTTCAGCATCGCTGGCTGCAGGCCCTCGAGTCCGCGGACGCGCACCTGCATGCTGGCCACGAACCAGTCGTTGTACTGCTTGAACTGGTCGGGCGGATCGATTGCCTGCGCCCGGCTGAGAATCTGCTGGCAGGCGGTGTGCATGTCGTTGAGCTTGCCTTCAAGCTGCTGGCGCACATCCGGGCTGGGGTTCTGGAAGATGGCGGAAAGCTGCTGCCCGACGGCATCGGAATCCTTGACAACCGCGCCGACGGCGTTGAAATAGTCGTTGAACGCGCTTTCCTTCCGGCTGTTGAGACAGCTGCGGATGCTGAGGCTGGCAATCAGGATCAGCACTACTACCGCGGCCAGGAGGACCAGCGCGCGGCGCAGCGGCGGGCGTCCGCGGGGAGGACGATGCCGGGGAGGGCGATGGCTCGTCCTCTTCTGCCTCCGCCGTGGAGGCGTTACCCTATCTTCTTCGAATAGATCCTCTTCTTCATCCTCGAAAAAAGACATTCACATGTCCTTTCATCCGGCGACTTAGAGGAAATGCACGTGTTGGTGGGCGAGGGGGGATTTGAACCCCCATGCTCGTACGAGCACTAGACCCTGAACCTAGCGTGTCTACCAGTTCCACCACTCGCCCGCGAACCAGCTGAATGCTTAACGGGCCGGCCGAAGCCGTTTGACAAAGTTCCTGCAATGCCGGGATTTTGCCATCGAAACAGGCACAACCGCCCGGAAGCGCCTGTATTATAACACAGGCGGCAGATAGCCGGGGAAGGAGGGCGGGAAGCTTCTGGCGAGGCAGGCTATTGAAAGCCTTCTTTTTCGGAATCAGGTCTCCACAGTGACTGGAAGAAATAACTGAGCGTGAGAAACAGGGCTCCGAAGCCGACGAGCAACAGCACGCGCCAGATAGCCTTGACCGCTCCAAGATCGACCATCAGCAGTTTTGCCACTACCACGAACAATGCGGCAAGCGCGACCTGGCGCCACAACCGCTCGCGCATCAGGATGCCGGCCGCAAGCAGGACGACGGCGCTCGCGCCCCACGCGACGGTGACATATGCCTGACCGTTGACCAGCGGCGCCAGTTCCTTCAGGAACAACGCCTGCAGCAGCAGATAGGATGTCAGTTGATAGATATGTCTGATATCCCTGTCGTCCATTACAAATGACACCGCCGCCATCAGGATGATCAGAAGCAGGTTCGCCAGTGCCACGGGGTTGATGAGGGTGGTCCCGCGGGTTGCCTCGGCAAGCAGCCGCTCTCCCAGCCAGATCGTCATGAACAGGAAGAGTCCGTGCGCCGCCCAGGAGAGGAAACGGTCCTTCAGCTTCCAGGAAGCCAGATGCAGCGCGCCAGCCTCCGCGCTCAAGGCCGAGAAGCGGGCGTCGCCGTTCAACAGCAGGCTGATCGCCATCGTCAACAGGGCGACGTCGACCATGGCCTGCGTATAGGCGAGCGCTCTTAAAGCGCGGTCCATGCTCAAAGCCAGGAAAGCCAGGCCAAAAACGGCGGCGACCGCCAGCGTGACCCAGCCCCATTGCTGATTGCCCAGATGCCAGACCGCGCGGGAGAACAGCAGGGCGATGAACGGTGTCGAAACAGACAACGCGTGCACTTGCAGGCTGGCGGTCTTCCCGGTCTTTTCCCACGCGTCTTCTGGTTCCTCACGAGGCTGGGACCATCGGCGCGGATAGCGTGCCGCAAGCGCTTCGCGGACCAGCGGCAGAAGCCAGAAAGCGGCGCCGGCAAAGATGATGCCCGCCTGCACGCTGAGCCGGTCGCTATTAGTGGTCCCGGCTTCGAGCCGGTAGTATGGCTCATGGTAATAGATGAACAGCAGTGACAGCCAGCCACCGGTCGCCGACAACCACAACACCGGCCGCCATCCCTTGGCGAAG
>JAJYLK010000167.1 GCA_021787775.1 Actinomycetes bacterium
ATCGAGGGATTCTTATGTTCATGCACGCCTCCCGGCTGTTGACCTCACCCCGATATTATCAGCTTCGGCAGCAACCATCCCAACTCTACTTAGTGATATATCGCACTAAGGGGGTTGAAATTATAATTCCAGATGGTTTAATTACGCGATGGCTTCACAGCCCCACATGCTGAGGCCGCGGGCAGGCACTTACAGGTACACGTACAAATGGCACTCCGCGGCTTTTCTTGCGACCATGCTCGTCATCGCGATGACGGCACTTGGCGCCACTATCGTATCTTCGAGAGCATCGTCGACTCCCCTTCTTGACAACGCCACGATGTCGGCTGTGCGGGAGATGGCAAGCGCCCGGCCGCCCGAGAAGGTTCCCGTCGCGCAGGCGGGCGACCTGCAGCTGATGCTGCCCGTTTACAGCGGCGAGATCACGGCGATCGGCTATCATGCGGCCGACAGCCCGGACGCGATCGCGCTGACGCCGATCGGACACCAGGCCAACGGTTCGATCATTTCCCGCGGCATCGACTCTTTATTCCCCCAGGGCGGATTCCAGTACGTAACCATGGGCGATGACAACGGCTTCGGCTCGGCGACACGGGCCATGGATCTGGGGGCGCCGGCAGGTACCAGCGTGTACGCGCCGGTGGATGGTGTGATCGCCGGCATCCGGAGTTACGCGATCGACGGCCGCTGCCCGGATGTGGAGATTAAGGTCCGCCCGCAATCCGAAGCGACGATGCTGGTGGTGCTGACGCATATCGACCAGTCCCAGGTGACCCTGGGCCAGCCGGTTCGCGCCGGCATCACGCGGCTGGGGACGGTCCGCGGCGTGGATGGTTGCGTGGATCAGCCGCTGAAGCGTTACACATCCGATAACGGCAACCACCTGCAGATGCAGGTAGACCTGGCCAGATAGGCCCGGCCGGGATGAATTCGCGCGCGATTCCGGAAGCGGCGTGGGCTGTAATCGGCGGTTCGGGCACCGCCGGCTGCGACTTTCCCGCAGACGCGGACGCCGGTGCCAGCGTCATTGATGACCAGTTGATATTTGATACTCCGGACGGCGCCTCGCCTCCATTCAGGCTGTTTGAAACCGCCGCCGGACGGCGCTGTCTTACGGTAAGGCTGCACGGATGGCGTGAGGGCGTCAGCCGCGGCGCGGCTTCGCGGCAGGTATTCCGGGTGCTGGCCCGGGCTGGCGTGCGGCATATTTTCTCGGAAGCGGGCGTGGGCGCGCTCAACCATCTGCTGGACCCGCGGGACATAGTCATCCCCGACGATTTCGTCGATCTGACCACGCACCGCGAGCCGGAGCCGGTCGCGGGTGGCAATCTGCTGATCATGCGCGATCCGGTATGCTCCGTCATGAGTGCAGCGCTGGTGGAATCGGCCCGCCGGCACGCTCTCGGCCGCGTGTTCGGCCGCGGCACCTGCGTGGTCACGGAGGGGCCCCGCTTCGAGAGCCGGGCGGAGATCAGGATGATGCAGCCCCACGGAGACATCATCGGCCAGAGCATGTGCCCGGAGGTCTGGCTGGCGCGTGACATCGGCGCCTGTTATGCCGCGCTTTATATCATTGTCAACCATGCCGAAGGCGTCGTGCGCGACTGGGAACATCCGTTGCTGAAGGATATCTTCGAGCAGGACGCCGTCAACCAGTCGCGCATGCTGCTGGAAGCGCTTGATGCGGTGGATGAAAAAGGCCAGTGCTCCTGCGCCGGCTTGAGGAAGCCGTCACTGCTCTGATCCTCCCCGGGAGGCACAGGGCCCTCGCCTTCCACGGCCCCTGCTCCCTCCCCTTCCCAGTGATTTCTAGTCCAGGGACTGCGGATTCTGTTCGGCGGCGCGGGTCAGCTGCGCGTCCAGCTTGCGGTCGTCGACCATGGTGCCAGTCAGCGGTTCACCGTCAGGGATCAGCGCCAGCTCGCCTGCCGGCAGGATAAGAATGTTCGCCGAATCAAACCCGTTTTCCCGGAAGGTGGCCGGGTTGGGGATGTGCCGCTTGCGGCCGCCCCTGATCACGTAGACCGCTCCTCCAGACGGGCCAGACACCAGCTGGCCGTCGGGCAGCCGGGGGGCGCTGTCCGGTGCTGCCGGCTTTGCCGCGGCGGCCGGCGCAGCGGGCGGAGATGCCGGCTGTGCCTGAGCCGGGCTCCAGAGATGCTGGGGCTGCGGCGTCGGCACCGGTACACCGAGGCCATCCTGCAACTGACCGGCCGGCACCGGGCTCACGGGCACACCCGCCCACCAGCCGTTGGGGGCGGTGGCGATCAGGCTCCAGACCGCATCCTGATACGAATTCCCCGGGGTCCAGCCGTTGTAGGCCCAGACCGCGAAATACCAGTTTTCGTAACAGTCGCGGCGGCCGTCTCCGATCCGGGGCGACTGGCCGAACTTGGACGAGAGGATGTCGGCGCCGGCATTGATGTTATACATCGTGTCGCTCTGAAGGCGGCCCAGGTCGTATCCGGAGTAGCTGGTGACCTGCATGATGCCGATGCCGCCGTCATCGCTTACCAGCGGCTGGCCGTCATCTCCGGTCTGCTGCCAGCGGCTTTCCTGATATGCGACGGCGTAAAGCACCTGGGGTGGAATCCCATGGGCGACAGCGGCGGCGGTTAGCGCGTGTTTGATCGCGGCGATGGAAGGATCGGCAGGATCGGGGTCCGCCACGGCGACTGCGGCCTTCGCCGCCGGGACAGTCGCCGGTGGGCTCGCCTGAGCGGTCTGGGCGCCGCCACCGGCTTCAGGCCTGCCGGTGCCTTCATCGGCAGCAAACGCGTTGCCGTAAAGTGAGGTCTGGGAAAGCGCCACGCACACGAGCGTGGACAGCACCAGCATATGGAAAGAGAATTTGGAGGGCATTGAGTTGTGCGGATTTAGAGCGACATTTACGCCGTTTTGTGGTGCGGGAATGATTTCCGCTGAACGGCCGCCTGCGATGCGCAGGCTTTTGTCTCGTTGCGGCTGTTTATGCCGCCCGAAGCTTGAAGGATGGTATCAGAAGCTTAAGTGGTTTAAAAGAGGTAACTTAGTTAACTTATGTTAAGGGGGTGCCCGTTCTGCCCCCAAACCCTTTCTAGCCCTTGATCACACCAACCGGCCTCAGCTTGGCGACCTTGTAGGAAAGACCCGCCTGATGGCAGATCTCCACCACCTGATTGACATCCTTGTAGGCTTCGGGCGCCTCTTCGGCCAGGCCCTTGCTGCTGCCGGCCCGGACCGTGATGCCCTGCGCTTCGAGGCGCTGCCTGAGCTCATGCCCCTGGATC
>JAJYLK010000168.1 GCA_021787775.1 Actinomycetes bacterium
GCCCGCGGCGGCGCCTCCAGGTCGCCAGCCGGCGGCGGGATGCGCTGAACGATCGCCTCCAGCACCTCCACCACGCCTTCGCCGGTCTTGGCCGAGACGCGCAGCACCTCATCCGGGTCGGTGCCGAACAGCTCCGAGACCTCGGCCGCCACCCGTTCGGGATCGGCGGCGGGCAGATCGATCTTGTTGAGCACCGGCACGATCTCCAGGTTGTTGTCGAGCGCCAGATATGTGTTAGCAAGCGTCTGCGCCTGGATCCCCTGGGCGGCGTCGACCACCAGTAGCGCTCCCTCGCAGGCAGCCAGGCTCCTTGATACCTCGTAAGTAAAATCCACATGACCGGGCGTGTCGATCAGGTGCAGCATGTAGCTGACGCCGTCGCGAGCCTGGTAGAGCACCCGCGCCGCCTGCGCCTTGATGGTGATGCCGCGCTCGCGCTCCAGGTCCATCATGTCGAGCATCTGGTCGGTGATGTCGCGGCCGCTGACGGTGTTGGTGATCTCGAGAACGCGGTCGGCCAGCGTCGACTTGCCATGGTCGATGTGGGCGATGATGGAGAAGTTCCGGATCAGCGACTGTGGAGACACTTTGTCATTTCCATTCCTGTTTGACATTCCTACGCTGCGCTGCCGCGCACCTTCCTGAGCAGCCCCAGCTCGGGCATGCGCGCCGCCAGCGCCAGGCCGATGAACACGCCCGCGCCCGCCGCCATCGAGCAGACCAGCGAGACGATCTGCGCCGGCAGGCTGCGGCCCAGCCAGCTATCCATGCCCCACCACACCGAATAGGAAACCGCCGCCACCGCCGCTGACATCAACGCCACCATCGCCGCGGAGCGGATGATCTCCCGTCCGTTTATCCGCCCAAGGCGGCGGCGCATCAGGATCAGCAGGACAAAAAAAGTGGTGATCGAGACGACCGAGGTCGAGAGCGGGATGCCGCCCAGGCCGAAAGGAATGATGAACAGCCAGTTGAGGAAGGCGTTGACGCCCAGGTTGAATATCGCCACAATCGTCGGCACCCAGGGGCTGCTGAGCGAGAAAAAACTGCGCGTCAGCATGGCGCTGCCGCCGCTGAAGGCGCTGCCGAAGGCGAAGAAGAACAGCGCCGATGACACCAGCGACGTACTGCCGGCGCCGAACTGGCCGTGCTGATACGCCAGCCGCACCAGCGGCTGAGCCATCACCAGCATGAAGGCCGAGGCCGGGATCAGCATGAAAAAGATCATCCTGAGGCCAAGCGACACCGTCGCGCGAAAGCGGTCCGGATCGCCGCGCGCCGCCAGCTTCGACAGCGTCGGGAACAGCACCGTCCCCACCGCGATCGCGAACAGTGATTCCGGCAGCTGGTACAGCCGGAAGGCGTAATTCATCGCCGCGACGCCGCCTTTCCCCAGGAACGAGGCGAACTGGATGTCAACCACGCCGTTGAGGTTGATCAGTCCCAGGCTGAGGCTGACCGGCAGCATCAGCGCTCCGACGCGGCGAACGTTGCGGTTGCGCCAGGCCAGGCTCCAGCCCAGCCGGCCGCCCCTGCCCCTGAGCCACGGGAGCTGCATCAGCAGCTGCGCCATCGTCCCCAGCAGCACGCCCCAGGCCATCGCCTCGATGCCCAGCCGGCTGGCCCCGAGCACGATCGCCAGCAGAATGATGGCATTCCAGGCGATCGGCGCCACCGCCGGCAGCGTGAAATGATCGAAAGAATTCAGCACCGAGATGACCACGCCGGTGACGGCCAGCACCACCACGGTGGGGAACAGCAGCCTTGACATACTGACTATATTTGCCATCATCGCCGGGTCGTGACGGTATCCCGGCGCGAACAGGGGCATGATCTGGGGGGCGAAGATGACGCAGAGGACCACTACCAGCCCCAGCACCAGCGCCATCAGGGTGAAGACCGTGCGCGCCACCAGCCAGGCTTCCTCGCGGTCGCCCTTCTCCAGCAGGCCGGCAAAGACAGGGATGAGCGCAGCGCTGAGCGCCGCCTGCGCCACCAGCACCTGCACCGTGGACGGCACCAGGAAGGCAACGTCGAAGGCGCTTTTCTCGGCGCCGGCGCCGAAGTAGGCGGCAGCCACGATCTCGCGCACATAGCCGAAACCGCGTGACGCCGCCGTGGCGCCCATCACGATCAGCGCCGCTGTCGCCAGCCGGCGGCCTACCGGTGTTTTTTCGGCGTCAGGCACCTGTTCCAATTCGATAGACAAACCTTATCCCTTTGATTTCAAACCGGGCATTTGTTCAACGGCGCCGGCGCCGTTCCCTGCCGGCGGCCGGCGGCCGTACAGACCTGCGACAGCCGGCGCTTCAAGCATGTACGGAATTATGTTTACAATTCTGAAAAACGGCGAAGTTATGATTGAGTCCCAAGAACAGAGATGGGCTGTGAACTCCTTCCGGCAGTTTAACCGGATAGATTTTATAATCGGACCGTCAGCAAACCTCACTTGGGGCTCGCTCTTTACCCGGATTCCCGGTCACAACGTCTGATTTCCGGCATGCTAAGATAGTCCCCGTGCCAGAGCCCGCCACACTCGCGATCGCATTTTTCGCCGTCCTGACCGCAGCCGCGGTGCAGGGCGCATCGGCTTTCGGCTTTGCGCTGGTCGCCGTGCCGCTGCTGATGCTGGTCATGCCGGCACCCGAGGCCGTCGCGATCAGTCTGATGCTCGGCTCGCTGCTCAATCTGCTGATGATCCGTGACGAGCGCCGGCAGATCGCCTGGCACGAAATGCTGCCGCTGCTGCCGCCCGCCGCCGGGGGTACGATTGCCGGGGCCGCGCTGCTCACGAGCCTGGACGGCGCCGGCTTCAGGATCATGCTGGCGGCTTCCTTCCTCGGCGTATCGCTGATGATGCTCAGCGGCCGCTCCCTTCCGTTCCGGCCCGGACGCGCCTTCGGCTGGACCGCCGGCCTGGTCAGCGGCGCACTCAATGGCGCCACCAGCATGGGCGGACCGCCCGTGGTACTTTATCTCACCGGCCGCCGGCTCCCCAAGTCTTCCCTCAGAGGCACGCTGGCGACTTTCTTCATCCTGGGAAATCTGGCCGCGCTGGCTGCGTTTCTGGCCGGCGGGCTCATAAGCGCGCCGGTCGCCAGCCGAGCGCTGCTGCTTGCGCTGGCCGTCATCCCAGGCTACTTCGCCGGCCGTTTTTTGACAAACCGGCTCGACAGCGATGGCTTCCGCAAAACGGTGTTGTTGACCATGGCCGCCACGGCGCTGGTGGAGATCGGCCTGGCGACTTTCAGTTAATAGTACACGC
>JAJYLK010000169.1 GCA_021787775.1 Actinomycetes bacterium
CTGCTGAAGCACCGCGGCCACCCGGCGGGCATCGGCATGGCGATCCGGCACCGCGGTGCCGTCCCAGTCAAATGCCAGTATGCGAAACAGCCGCTCGCCGGCCTCCGGAAACCCCTCCATGCAATCGTCCATGATCTGCTCCAGAACTCGCCACCACGACTGATTTCCCCTCCCCGGGGCTGTCCCAAACAGCTATGAGGGACGTTCCTTTCCTAACGATCCTAATTAGAGCAACTGGGCCACAGGACGATACTTTCCGAAAGTTACAGCGGCTCTGCAAAATGGCGAACTGGGCCGTTAGGAAAGGAACGTCCCCGGGCCAGAAGCCCTGCTAGAATCCGTAAGAGGCTGGCAGGAAGATATGGTAGAGGCCGCCGAAGAAGCTGGAGAAACCTGCTCCCAGAGGGCCGATCAGCACGAACATCAGCAGCATGACGAACATCATCCCGTACTGGTCCATCTGGATCCAGCGCATGTACGCCTGCCGGCTGAGAAAACCGCCTAGGATGCGCGAGCCGTCCAGCGGCGGCACCGGGATGAGGTTGAACACCATCAGGATCAGGTTGAGCCGGAAAACCAGGAACAGCGCCATGAACAGGTTGCTGTCCACGGGATAGGGGTAGGCCGTCTTGAGCGCCAGCGCGCTGGCGATGGTGATCAGCAGATTGGCAGCCGGACCGGCGGCGCCCACCCACATCATCCCGCGCTGGGGATCCTTGAAATTGCCGGGATTGATCGGCACCGGCTTGGCCCAGCCGAACAGCATGCTGCCGCCGGACCCGAAATAGGTGATGCACAGCATCAGCGAGCCCAACTTGTCCAGGTGCTTGAGCGGGTTGAGCGAGAGCCGCCCCCGCTGCATCGCCGTGCGGTCACCCAGGCGGTAGGCCACGTAGCCGTGCGACACCTCGTGCAGCACCATCGATATCAGCAGCGCCGGCAGCGTGATCAGAAACTGTAGTAGTAAATCACTGGTAAACATTCAAACTATCCTGCCTTGCGTGTACAGGCCTTCCTCAGGCCATGATTATTATTTTTCCTGCGCGGACAGCCGGGCCACCAGTTTGCGGGCGGCCTCCAGCTCCTGTTCGCGGCCGGCGATCCGGCCTTCTATCCGCAGCCGCTTGAGCTCCGCCAGCACCTGGCCCAGCTGCGGCGACTGTTTCAGCCCCGCCGCGATCAGGTCAGCGCCATCGACCGACAGCCGGATATGGCGCAGCTCCGTCAGGTAAAGCTCCAGAGCATCGCGCGCGCGTCCGTCCGCCGCCACGGCGAATGCCAGCAGCAGCGCCTCTGCCGGCAGCCGCTTGAGCATGTCATTGATATCGGCGCGGGAGGCGCCGGCTCTGGCCAGCCACACCGCGGCCTGGCGCGCCAGCACAACGCCGGTCGTGACCTGCTCGGCGTCCGTGCGCCTGAGTTTGAGCCGCTGCGTCCACAGCTCCAGCTGACCGGCGTCCAGCTGCCGTGCCAGGCAGGCCAGACGCAGACGCCAGAGCTTGATCTCGTCCTGCATCCGGAAGCGCCGGACCGCCTCATCGGCGCGTTTCACCAGGGCGGCGGTCTCCGCGTCGGCGGCCAGTGCGGGATGGATCGAGGGCGCCAATCCCAGCTCACCGATCCTAAGAACAGTATGCTCCACTTCCGGCTCGGAGAACAACCAGATGAGTTCGTCGCGCAGCCGCGCCGATGAGAGGTCGCCCACCAGGTTCATCTCCACGCAGCCGCGGGCGAGCCCCAGCGTGTGCGGGTTCATCCGGAAGACGAGGCGGTTCTCGTAACGGATGGCGCGGAAGATGCGGGTCGGGTCTTCGATGAAGCTGAGGTTGTGCAGCACGCGGATGACCCTGTCCTCCAGATCCCTGAGCCCGCCGAAGAAATCCAGCAGCTTGCCGAAATCGTGCGCGGCCAGCGATACCGCCATGGCGTTGATGGTGAAATCGCGGCGGTAGAGGTCGCGCTTGATGGAGGAATGCTCCACCGTCGGCAGCGCCGCCGGGTAATCATAGAATTCGGTGCGCGCGGTGGCGACGTCCACCCGCAGGCGCGGCTCGGCGTGCTCGACAACGACTACGGCAGTGTTGAACTTGCTATGGGCGCGCACTCGCCCGCCCAGTTCAGCCGCCAGCCGGCTGCCGAACTCGATTCCATCACCTTCGACCGCGATGTCAACATCGTAGTTGGGCTCCCCCAGGATCAGGTCGCGCACGAAACCGCCTACCAGGTATACGCCGCGGTAATCGCCGCCCAGGCGCTGAACGGCTCCAAGCAGCGGCGCCAGCCCGGCGCGCGCCTGCAGCCGCTCGCGGAAATTGACTTCGGTGCGCAGCACTTCGGCAACGGTTTCTTCCGCCTCCATGCCGTGCAGCGACCGCAGTATGTCCGTGCGGGTAACGATGCCGACGACATCCTCCACCGGGATTTCACCCCCGGCGCCTCCCCGGCGCGCCACCGGAATGCGGCCGATGGTGCTGGTGGACATCAGCCGGCGCATCTCATGCACGGGCGCATCCTCCGCCACCGTCACCACGCCGCGCGACATGATCCCCTTGACCGGCGCATGGCCCAGCTTATGCGCCATCGCCTTATCCAGATCCTTGCGCGCCACCACGCCGGCCAGGTGCCCGCCCTCGCTGATGGAGACGCCGCTGTGGCCGTAGCGCTGGCAGAAGAGCAGGGCCTCCCTGATCGGGGTCTGGACGTCGATGAAGTGCACCGGCTGGGACATGATATCCCGCGCCCGAAGCGGCTCCTCGACCACCCCGGGGACGGCAGCCAGCAGCGTCTGGCGAACCTGTTCCAGACTCTGGCCCTTGATGATTGCCGAGGCTGCCTGGCTGTGGCCGCCGCCGCCGACGCTGGCCAGCACCTTTGCGACATCCAGCAGGCGGCTCTTGCTGCGTCCAACGATAAAGATACGGTCTTCCATCTCCACCGCCACCAGCAGCGCCTGGCAGTCGGTGACGTCCAGCATCTTGTGCGCCACGACACTGAGCCCCTCTACATAGACCGGGTTGTGGACCGCCGCCAGGTAGACCTCGACATCGCCGACCGGCACCGGCTCCAGCTCATCCACCAGCTTCAGCAGCAGTTCCCGTTGCTCCGGACTCAAAGGATTGTGCAGGTACTTGACGATCATCGCCTGGCTGGCGCCCAGGCGCATGCACAGCGCCAGCGCCTCGGCGTCGCGCGCGGTCGTGGTCGGATAGGTCAGCGAGCCGGTGTCCTCGTGGATGCCGAGCGCGAAGATGG
>JAJYLK010000170.1 GCA_021787775.1 Actinomycetes bacterium
CGCGGATGGTTCCGATCGTCGCCGGCGTGTCCTCGACGACGTCGTGCAGCAGCGCCGCGGCGATGGTAACACTGTCGAGCTGGAGTTCGGCGCAGATGCGCGCCGTACCAAGGGGATGGTAGATGAAATCCTCGCCGCTCTTGCGCAGCAGGCCATGATGCTGGGAGCGCGAATAGGCGAACGCCCGGGTGATCAGATCCCGGTCAAAATCGGGATTGTACTCCGCGATCGCCTTGAACAGATCTTCCAGGGCAGCCTCTTCGGCCCCTAGGTCATCTCCACGTCTGGCGACTTGCTCAAGAATTTTAAACACTCCCTGTAAAAGACCTGTATCTCACGGTAGGTGGGCGAGCTGTCCAGCCCGGTCCGGTCCGCCTCAAGCAGGGTCATTATCGGCTGCCCCGCTTTATCCTCAACAGCGGTCAAGGCCAGCTCCGAAAGGATCCGCAGGCACCTGGCCACTGTCTCCGGTTGGCGCAGGTACTTGCCCCCGGCCAGCAGAAGCCTTTCCGTGGTTTCGTCGAGGGGGTAGGTCTTTCCCACTTCAAGGTGCTTGTACACTTTCACCAGCGGCTCGCGCAGGTCATACTCGTTCCGCAACACCTTCTCGGTAAATTGTACCTCATCGGCGCAGTGTAATAAATGAATGTAGGCGTCTGGAGCGGCCGCTGCCGCGGATTCCAGCACGCCAGCCTTAAACGGCGGGTCGATGAAGACGATGTGATCAAAGCCGCCCGCAATCTGCGGCATTTCCGCCAGCGTGACGAAGTCGCAGATGGCAAGGGACTGCGTTGCTGGCGGCTTTGCTTCGAGCCTCTGCCCGAGCTGCTCGCGGCTGCAGCGGGCGCCCGCCAGGAAGACGTAGCCGATGCCACTGCCGGCCAGTGGCAGCTGCCCGAGCAGCTGGCGCCGGCGGCGCGGCAGATCCGCCACTGCCAGCAGGACGTTTTCGCCGGTGAAGAGGAGTCTTGTTATCTGCCCGGGGATGTCGCCGACGCCGCGGCGGTCGATGAGGCGGCCGCCCTCGACCGGCAGCTTGTTGCCCACGTCGGCCGCGGCGTTTTGCCAGGCCGCCGGCAGCGGGGCGCCGCTGCGGACCAGCTGCCAGAATTCGCCGCCGGTGATGCGCTCCGGACAGTCGAAATCGCAGTGGTGCTGGCAGATGCCGGCTGCCGGCCCCGGGCTGCCGGTAATGGGAAAAAACTCGCGCAAACTGAGCTGCGGGGCGACCGAGCCGTTCCATTCGTGGCGCTCGATGCGGAACGCGACATCGCAGGCGGTGCCGCGCTGGAGTTTTTCCGCAGCCGCGCCCAGTCCGAAGCCGATGGCGCTGGAGCTGACACCGCCGGCGTTTATCCGGCAGCGCAGATGCCGGGCGTCGCGGGTCGTGCTGGCGCCGGTGACTTTGGCGCCGGCGGCCAGCAGGCTGACGGAGGGATTGCCGAGCCCGAATGGCTCCAGCCGCGCCAGCTCATCGGCCAGGTCCAGCGTCAGCTCGTGCCCCAGGGCCAGCGCATCGATGTTGAAGCTTGGCTCCAGGTCTTCGTCGGTCAGCCGCTGGTCAGCCAGCGCCGCGAACTGGCGCTGGAAATCCGGGATCTGCTCCAGGCCGATCGTCAGTCCGCAGGCGGCGCGGTGCCCGCCAAAGGCCTCGAGCATGTGGCTGAGCTGAAGCAGGGAGCCATGCAGGTCGTAGCCGGCGACGCTGCGGCCCGAGCCCTTGCCATGCCTGCCGTTCTCGCTGATCATGATGACTGGCCGCCGCAGTCTTTCAACCATCCGCGAGGCGACGATGCCGATGACGCCTTCGTGCCAGCCGGGTGCGCTGAGCACCAGGCCGCGCTGCATCTGCCGTTCGTCGGGCAGGGCATCGTACTGGGCAGTAGCTTCGCGCACCATCTTTTCCTCGATCGCTTGCCGCTCGCGATTGAGACCGTCCAGGCGGGCAGCCAGCTGTTCGGCTTCCTGTTCGTCATCGGTCAGCAGCAGCTGCAGCGCCGGCTCCGGATCGTCAAGGCGACCGGCGGCGTTGATCCGCGGCGCCAGGCGGAAGGCCACCAGGCCGGCGTTGAGCCTCGACTGCTCGACCTTGCCGATCCGCATCAATGCCTGTAGTCCGGCGCGGTGTGTGCGCGCCAGCTGCACCAGACCCCGCTTGACCAGGTTGCGGTTCTCATCCAGCAACGGCACCACGTCGGCGATCGTCCCCAGCGCCACCAGGTCGAGCTGGCGTTGCAGGCGGGGGTCGAGCGCGTCGCTGCCGGGCGTCGCGGAGGCAGCCACGCTTAGCCCCGCTCCATCGGCCGCCGCCCGGCTCAGCGCGCCGGCTGGTGCCGTTCCGGCGTCAGACTCGCGGGCCGAGCGTGCTCCTTCCGACGCGCTGGCCAGCAGTCCCTGGGCCACCTTGAAGGCCAGGCCGACGCCGGCCAGCTCCTTGAAGGGATAGTCGCATAGCAGTGGCGAGATGATCAGCGCCTCGGGCAGCATGTCTTCGGCGGGCCGGTGATGGTCGATGACGATGGTCTCCATGCCGAGGGCCGCGGCGCGCGCCACGGCCTCGCGGGCGGCGATGCCGCAGTCGACTGTGACCAGCAGACGGCAGCCGCCGGCGGCGATCTGCTCGATCGTGGCGACGGCGATACCGTAGCCGTCGCGGAACCGGTTGGGCAGACGCCAGTCGACATCGGCGCCCAGTTCCCGCAGGATGCTTACCAGCAGCGCCGTTGATGTGATGCCATCTACGTCATAGTCACCGTGCACGCAGATTTTTTCCCTGGCGGCGATTGCCTGGCGGAGGCGCGTGCAGACCGGCGCCATCTGGGGGAAGAGGAAAGGGTCATGCAGCTCGCCGGCTCCGGCGAGGAAGAGGCGGGCCGCGGCGGGTGTGTCGTGGCCGCGGCGCGCCAGCACGGCGGCTGTCACCTCGCTCACGCCCAGGCTGTCAGCCAGGCTGCGGACCGTCGCGTAGGGGAGTGGAGAAGTGTGCCAGCGGGACTTGCTCATGGCCGCATCCTAACAACCGGGGCGGATGGAAGACAATAGGAACTGGCGGAAGGACTCACTTCTTCGGATGCGGGAAAGCTTCGGTTAAGGAGTCGGCAGCTGCAGCCGAAAGACAACAGGAGATGCTAGCTCAATAAAACCAGGAGTCAATACTGATGGTCAAGAGATTCATGCTTGTCGTACTGGCGGCGGCGTTCTGCATCGCTGCTTTAGGCGGTATTTACGCCTTCGTCTTCGGCAA
>JAJYLK010000171.1 GCA_021787775.1 Actinomycetes bacterium
CTCTTCTTCCCGCCACGCTGCGTGCACTGCAGCGCGCCCGGCGGCTGGCTGTGTCCTGCGTGCGCCTGCCTGCTGGCTCCGGTGGGTCCGTGCTGCCGGCGCTGCGGCAGCCCCCGGTCCACGTTTCGCCGCGACTGTCCCGAATGCCGCGCCAAACCGCTCGGTTTTGGCTCGGCCATGGCCGCCTTTTGCTTTCAGGGGCCGGCTCGCAGCCTGGTGCACGCGCTCAAATACCGCGGCCAGCGGCGGCTGGCGGCGTTCATGGCCGCGCTGCCGCAGGACCCTGCCTGTTTGACTGCGGCCGGCACAGCGGTTACGCTAACTTATGTGCCCCTGCACAGGTCAAAGTTGATCAGCCGCGGCTATAACCAGGCCGAGCTTTACGCCAGGGCCATCTCCCGGCGCTGGCGGCTGCCGGTCAAAGACCTGCTCCTGAAGCGAATTCCCACCCAGGCCCAGAACCGTCTCGGTCTGGACGAGCGCGGCCGCAATTTGGCCGGGAGCTTCGGGCTGCGGCGGATGACCGGGACTGTCACGGGCCGTGTCATCCTGGTCGATGACGTCTTCACAACAGGCTCGACGGCGACGGCCTGCGCGCGGGTGTTGCGGGAGGGACTGGACGTGGAGGTGGACGTCTGGACTTTTGCGCGTACAGTGAAGACCGGCGTTTAATCGCCGATATAACCAGGGTATCAATTCACTAGAAACCGCGGTGGAGGAATCAGATGAATCTACAGCTGAAGGGCCGGAACATCACAGTGACCGAAGCGCTCCGTTCCTACGTCGATGAGAAGCTGTCCAAGCTCGGCAGGAATCTGAACAGCGCCAGCACCATGGAGGTGGAGCTTTTTTGTGAGAAGAACCCCAGCATCGCCGACAATCAGGTGGCTGAAGTAACGATCTTCACCAAGGGGCCGGTAATCCGGGCAAAAGGCGCCTCCACCGATATGTACGCCTCCATCGACGTGGTCGCCGACAAGCTCAGCCGCCAGGTGAAGAAGTTCCGCGGCAAGCTGGTCAGCCACAACTCGCATGTGCGCGGCAGCCTGGCGCCCGAGCCGTCCGAACTGGAGATGGCGGCGGCGATGGAGGAGGGCGGGGAAGAGGCCGGCGGACCGGCGATCGTGAAGGTGAAATCTTTCATCGTCAAGCCGATGTCGGCCGAGGAAGCCGCCCTGCAACTGGAGATGATCGGTCACGATTTCTTTGTCTTCCGCAACTCGGATACAAACGAGACCAGCGTCATCTACCGCCGCCGCGACGGCGATTACGGCCTCATCGAACCGCGGTAAACAGCTTGTAAACAGCTTGGGGACGTTCCTTTCCTAACTTTCCTAATTCGTTCTGGCAAACTTCTGGCAAACTTTTTAGTAATTAGGAAAGTTAGGAAAGGAACGTCCCCGTGTTAAAATATTCTTTATATGCCTAAATTTCTCGATAAGGTCCTTCGCGCTGGCGAGGGCAAGAAGCTAAAAAAAATCGAAGAGAAAGTGTCGCTGGTGTCGGTGCTGGAAGAGGGGATCAAATCCCTCAGCGACGCCGAGCTGGCAGCCAAGACACCCGAGCTGCGCGCGCGGCTCCAGGCTGGCGAGACGCTGGACGGCATCCTCCCGGAAGCTTTCGCCGTGGTGCGCGAGGCCGCCTGGCGAGCGCTTAAAATGCGCCACTTCGACGTGCAGATCATGGGCGGCATCGCGCTGCACGAGGGCAACATCGCCGAGATGAAGACTGGCGAGGGCAAGACGCTGGTGGCGACGCTGCCGGTCTACCTGAACGCGCTCAGCGGCAACCAGGTGCACTTGATCACAGTCAACGATTACCTGGCCAAACGCGACGCCGAGTGGATGAGCCCGGTCTACAACTTCCTCGGCATGGAGGCGGGCGTGCTGCGCAACATGATGCCCGGCGACGAGCGTCGCGCCGCCTATGCCTGCGACATCGTCTACGGCACCAATTCCGAGTTCGGCTTCGACTACCTGCGCGACAACATGGCGCTTCACCTGGATGAACGGGTCCAGCGCGACCATTCCTTCGCCATCGTCGACGAGGTGGACAGCATCCTCATCGATGAAGCGCGCACGCCGCTGATCATCTCGGGCGCACCCGAGCAGGCCGCCAGCACCTATTACCAGTTCGCCGCCATCGTGCCGACGCTGCGCGAGGAAGACGACTACGAGGTCGACGAGAAGCACCGTACCGTGGCCGTGACCGAGTCCGGCGTCGCCAAGGTGGAGAAGCAGCTCGGCATCGAGAACCTTTATGAATCAAAAAACGGTCAGCTGGTCAACCATCTGATGCAGGCGCTGCGCGCCCACGCCCTCTTCCAGAACGACGTCGAATACGTGGTCAAGGACGGCGAGGTGCTGATCGTGGACGAGTTCACCGGCCGCATCATGGAAGGCCGCCGCTACTCCGAGGGCCTGCACCAGGCAATCGAGGCCAAGGAGCGCGTGCGCATCCGTGAAGAGAACCAGACACTGGCGACCATCACACTGCAGAACTATTTCCGCATGTATGACAAGCTCGCCGGCATGACCGGCACGGCAGCCACCGAGGCCGACGAGTTCATGCATATCTACAAGCTCGAGGTCGTCTCCATCCCGCCGAACCGGCCGATGGTGCGTGATGACCGCAACGATCTCATCTACAAGACCAAGAAAGGCAAGTTCAACGCCGTCATTGACGACATCACCGGGTGCAACCGGAAAGGCCAGCCGGTGCTGGTCGGCACCATTTCGATCGAGACCAGCGAGGAGCTGAGCGCCAAGCTCACCCGCCGCGGCGTCAGGCACAACGTCCTCAATGCCAAGAATCATGAGAAGGAAGCCGAGATCATCAAGAATGCCGGTCAGCCGGGAGCGGTGACCATCGCCACCAATATGGCAGGCCGCGGCGTCGACATCAAGCTGGGCGAAGGCGTCACGGAGCTGGGCGGCCTCTATGTGCTCGGCACCGAGCGCCACGAGAGCCGCCGCATCGACAACCAGCTGCGCGGCCGCAGCGGCCGTCAGGGCGACCCCGGCGCCTCGCGTTTCTACCTCGCGGCCGAGGACGACCTCATCCGCCTCTTCGCCGGCGACCGCATCTTCAACATCCTCGACAAGCTGGGTCCGGACGAAGACACTCCCATCGAGCACAAGATGCTCAGCAAGACCGTGGAGAACGCCCAGAAAAAGGTCGAGCAGCAGAACTTCCAGACCCGCA
>JAJYLK010000172.1 GCA_021787775.1 Actinomycetes bacterium
CTGTCCGGCTTGGGCTCCTCGAAGTGCCACTTTTCCTTGCCGGCGGCCTCGCGGAATTCTTCCTGCAGCTGGCAGAGCTGACGGATCGGCTCACGTGCCATCTCCACCGCCTGCATCGCCAGCTCCTCGCTCACCTCATTGGCGCCGGCCTCCAGCATCAGGATCGAATCCGAAGTGCCGGCGATGACCAGGTCGAGCTCGCAGTCGGGATCGTGCAACTGCGGCAGCGTCGGGTTGAGGATCAGCTCGCCGCCGATGCTGCCGACGCGAACCGCTGCGATCGGTCCCTGGAACGGGACCTCCGAGATCGTCAGCGCCGCCGAGGCGCCATTGAGCGCCAGGATGTCATAGGCATTTTCCTGATCGGTTGACAGGATGGTGGCGATCAGCTGCACCTCGTTGGAAAAGCCCTTGGGGAAGCGCGGCCGCACCGGCCGGTCGATCAGGCGCGCGGTAAGGATGGCCTTCTCGCTCGGCCGCGCCTCGCGCTTGATGAAACCGCCGGGGATCTTGCCGGCAGCATACATTCTTTCCTCGATGTCGACCGTAAGGGGGAAGAAGTCGATTCCTTCCCTGGCCTCGGTGCGGGCGGTGGCGGTGACCAGCACCATCGTGTCGCCCAAACGCACCAGGACGGCGCCGCCGGCCTGCTTGGCCAGCCGGCCCGTCTCCAGCGATATCGTCTTGCCGCCGATCTCGATACTCTTGTTGATAACAGTCAAGTTATTGTTCTCCTTAGGATCAGGGGCCAGATTGCCCCTCCGATGTAATGTCCGGAAACCGCGGTGCGGTTCCGGCGAGGTTGCCCACATTGGGTAATCTTCCCGCAGGGGCGTGATTTAATCGTTGCCCGGTCAAGAACCGGAGCTAACTTCGCGCCGCGCATGCAAAAAAGCCACGGGCTGACAACACTCCCGTGGCCTGCTCTAGGCTCTAGGCTCAAGGCTCAGAATCCGCTATATCCCTTATCCGGAAGTTTGATGCCTCGGGAAAGACGGTCCGGTAAATGGGGGAAATTACGCAGGAACAAGACGGATCCTCAGCCTCAGGCCTAGAGTGCTTGATTCCAGGCATGGCAAGCGTCTCTGCGCCGAAGCGCAAGAAGAAGGTCGAACCGGATCCGCTTACCTCCTCAGACCCAGCTCCTTGACCAAAGCGCGGTAGCGGGTCACTTCCTTGTTCTGCAGATAGGTAAGCAAACGGCGCCTCTTCCCCACCATCTTCAACAACCCTCTGCGTGAATGATGATCTTTCTTATGGGTTTTCAGATGTTCGGTCAGGCCGTTGATGCGCTCTGTCAGCAGTGCGATCTGCACCTCCGGAGAGCCGGTGTCCTTTTCATGGGAGCTGTATTTGCCGATGACCTGTCCCTTGTCTTCCTTACTCAGTGTCAAGCTGTCACCTCCTTTTAAAACACTTGATGTGGGGAAACCAACTTCCGTCAAAGCTTATCATATTTGGCGTTTAAAACGCGAACAGGTCCGCCGGCAGTCCGGCGGTGCCTTTCCCTTTATTAACCATTGAAACTGCCGATGATATCTCCACTGCAGCTACTGGGGGGATTCAGGATGAGCACGACCATGGCAGACGCGGGTGCGGCTACCGGCAACCGCCCATCATTGCGCCGGATCCTGACGGATTTCGGACCGGGCGCGCTGCTGTGCGCGGCGATCGCCATGCCGGCATATGAGATTTCGCATTTTGCCCCATCGCTGGACGCGCTGACGGTCTCGCTGATAATGGGCATGATGCTGCGCAACGTGCTCGGCCCGGGTGCGGCGATGCAGCCGGGCGTCCGGATGGCGACCGCGCTGTTCATCCCCGTCGGCATCATCCTCTACGGCACCCGCCTGGATTTCGACGTTTTTTCCAGACTGCCGATCTACACCGCCATCGCCGTGCTGCTGAGCATGACCTCATTCTATCTGATCATCCTGCTGGGCACGAAGTTGCTGGGAGTCGACCGCGGCACCGGCCTGCTGATCGCCTCCGGTTCCGCCATCTGCGGCGCCGCCGCGATCGCGGTACTCTCGCCCGTGGTGGGAGCGCGCTCGCGCGCCGTCTCGATGGCGCTGATCGTCACCACCACCGCCGGTCTGACCGGCGCACTGGTCTACCCGATCGTGGCCGACATGCTCGGCCTCTCCAGCACCACTTACGGCATCTTCTGCGGTTCGACGCTGCAACAGATGGGAGTCGTCAGGCTGGCGGCCGAACATATGGGCGGCGTGGCCCTGACGATCGGCACCACAGTGAAAATGATGCGCATCGCCATGCTGGCGCCGATTACTGTGATCCTGGCGATCACCGCCCCGCTGGGACGCGCAAATGGCGGCGCGGCGGCCGGCACGCCGGAATCCGCCCCGGCGGCCGCAGGTTTCCGGAACGCCAGCCAGAGCGCCTGGAAAGTCGGGGTGCGCCGGGCCTGGTTCCTGCCCGTCTTCGTGGCGGTCGCACTGCTTTTTTCATTCTACCGGCCGGCTGCGGCGCTGAGCGATCCGCTGGAGCCTGTCGCGACGATCGCGATGGCCCTGGCGCTGGCTGGCATCGGCCTCGGCGTCGACTTCGAATCGATAAAGTCCTCCGGTTCCAAACCGCTGCTGCTGAGTTTCGCCGGCTGGGCCATCGTGGGCATCCTCTTCCTGTTTGCCCTGGTGCCGCTGCTATCGCTATGAGGATTCCGTGAAGCTTCATTTCAAGCGCAAGAGAAGCATCTTCCGCAAGACCGCGGTCATCTTCGTGATCGTGGCCCTGGTGCCCATCTCCATCCTCAGCCTCAGAAGCTACGATTCATATGGCGACGACCTGCAGAAACTTGTCAACGCCGGCAAGATCTCTTCCCAGCAGCGCGAAGACCTGCTGCATCTGACCGAGGTGCAGTCGCTGACGTACGCCGGCTATGGCCTGGTCGTGGCGCTGGTGCTGGGATATTTCTTCGCTGCCAGCGTCGTCAGGCCGATCCGCACTTTGCAGGAAGGCGCCCGCCGCATCGGCGAGTGCGATCTCGATTTCCGCGTCGAGACCGACACCGAAGACGAGCTGGAGGAGCTGGCAGCGACGATCAACAACATGGCCAGCTCGCTGCAGGCGCGCGCGGTGGAGGTAAACAAACGCAACCGCGACCTGCAGGTGCTCTACGAAATCGCCCACGCGATGTCAGAGACGCGCGATCCGAACCAG
>JAJYLK010000173.1 GCA_021787775.1 Actinomycetes bacterium
TGAATTCGAAGCGCTGGTGGGCAACATCACCGGGGAAGACCTCGGACTGCTCATCGGCCGTCACGGCCAGACCATAGACGCCATCCAGTATCTGGCCAACATCGCCGTGTTCCGGGGGACTCCCGATCGCAAGCGGGTAGTCGTCGACGCCGAAGACTACCGCGAACGCCGCGCCGAGGTACTGAAATCGCTGGCCGAGCGGGGCGCCAGCGAGGTTTTGAACGGCAAGCCGCAATATGAACTGAAACCGATGAGCGCCGCCGAGCGGAGGGTCATCCACCTGTACCTGCAGGAACGCAAAGGCATCGAAACCATCAGCGAGGGCAGCGACCCATTCCGCCGGGTGATCATCACCCGCTCAGGAAACGCATAACAGGAGCGTTCCCCCCGCTTGAGTCAGGAAAGGTCGGGTCCTTATTCTGCGGGGTAGCCGGCTTCGGCCAGCGCTTGCCTGATCTCGTCCAGCGAAACGGCGTTTTCATCGAAGCTGATATCGACCGCCTTCGTCTGGGGATCGGCGCTTATCGACTTGACCCCGCCGAGCGACCCGCCGGCGTTCTCCACGGTCATCTTGCAATGTCCGCACGACATCTTTGGAACATTTAACGTTACTTCCTGCACGGCTTCCTCCATTCCTTGACGACGGCCTGCTTCCCGACCGAACCTGCCGCCCGAAATTTTTTTCTGACACAGAGGATAGCAGAGCCCGACGTAGAAAAAGAAGGCTCGGTAAGGGATTCCCGGCGGAAAGGCGGTAAGGGCCGGCGCCGTGGAGCCCGGGGAGCAAGACTATTCAGAAAGGACCGGGATGTTCAGCGATAATGTTTTTAATGGTTTTCAGTTGCATCGTGGCCTGCAATTGGCCAAGGTGCCCTGTTCGTGGTGCGGAGAGGAAGTGCCGCTACCGGCGGGAGATTTCAGCGGCGTGTGCATCGAATGCGGCACAGTGATGTTCCGCGGTTCTCGCCGCGCTTCATCTCTGGCCAGCGGCAGCCGGGAGGCAGATTATATTCCGGCGCCGGCTGTCTAGCCCGCCGCAGCAGACAGAAAATTCAAGCACTGATGGAAGGCGCCCCCGCAGGCGCCTTCTGCTGTCTGAAAAAGGCAGATGTGCCAGTCCCGCTACGGCGGGCATGATACAATTCTTCCCAGGATTCTGCCCCTCTGTTCGCATTTGACTTGCCCGAGAACTTGCCCAAAAAACAGTTTCTTTCCCACCTGACCGGCGGCGCCGCAGTCGACGATGTCTTCTACGTCGCCGAGGCCGCACGCCGCTTGACCCGCGACGGCCGTCCTTTTCTGGCCCTGAAGCTGAGTGATCGCAGCGGCGTTTGCGAGGCCAGAGCCTGGGATGATGTGATCGGCATGGAGCCCTGTCTGAAGCCCGACAGTTTTGCCCGGATCCGGGGGCGGGCAGAGCTGTACCGCGGCCGGCCGCAGGTCATCATCAGGCACGCCGAGGCCGTGAACGGCGCCGCGCTCGATCAGCGCGACTTCCTCCCCAGCTCGTATCGCAGTATCGAAGAGCTCTCCGGATTCCTCACATACTTTCTGACCGAGGTCTTCGACAGGGATTACAGCGCGCTACTGGAGTCATTTTTCGGGGACGGACAGTTCATGGAACGGTTTTGCCTTGCACCCGGACACGAGCGGTCGCACCATGCGTACCTGGGCGGGCTGCTGGAGCACACCGTATCGGTGGCTACACTCTGCCAGCATACGGCGCTGCAGCATCCGCGCCTGAACAGCGACCTGCTTATAACCGCGGCGCTGCTGCACGATATTGGCAAGACGGAAGAATTCTGCTACGAAGGGCGCATCAGCCTGAGCCGCGAAGGCCAGCTGCTGGGGCATGTGCTCATTGGCCAGCGGATGATTGAGCAACGCCTGCGCCAGCTGGAGCCCTTCCCCCGCGAGAAGGAACTGGAGCTGATGCACGCCCTGATCAGCCATCATGGCGAGCTGGAATGGGGGGCGCCAAAAAGGCCGCAAAGCGGGGAGGCGCTGGTGCTGCACCACATCGACAATCTCGATGCTCGCACCAAGGGTTTCTTCGAGGTGGTTGAGGGAAAAGGCGAGCTTTCCTGGCCCGAAGTCAAGAACTACTTTCGCCGGCCGCTGGACGCGCCGCTGGCCGCGGACAGGGAAACCGGTCCGGGCGCGAAGTAGCGCCGTCCCAGCCGCGCCCTAATACTCTTCCTTCAGCGATTCCTCGATCTGCTTTTCGACTTCGTCCTCGAGCTCGGGGCTGTCAGGCTTCCCATGCTTGCGTGTCTTGTCGGCTTCGGTCTCGATGAATGTCTCCCCACTGACCATGGCATCGAACGCCTTTGCCTTGAGGCGGTCGCGGGTTTCATTGATGCGGCGGCGCATCTCATCCTGGTCGAGCCTGGACGGCTGCGGCCGCTCGGGCTCGGCGGCGGGCTGGACCTCTCCGATCGTCGGCTCGCCTTCGGCGGGTGTCTTCAGCGCATCGAATTCACCGGATTCGGCTTCCCCTGCCTCTTCCGCCTGGTCGTGCTCCTGCGCCAGTTCCGCCAGAGTCTGACCGGTGGGGAACCTGCCGCTCGCTTCCTGCTCGACTTCAATTTCAGCTTCCTGCTGGCGTGAGATCTCTTCCGCGACGGCGCTCTCATCCTGGGCCACGGCGAGCTCCTCCTCCGCCAGGGCCGATTCGGCTTCCTCTGATGGGAACGCGACCGCCGGCCCCGCCTCCAGCTCTGCTCCCAACCCTGCTTCCGCCTCCAGCTCTGCTTCCAACTCTGCTTCCGCCTCCGGTATTTCTACGGGCACGGCCGGTTCGGGTTCCTCCGGGGCCGCTGCTGGCCCGGTCGCTTCGACGGGGGCTTCTTCCACCACGAAATCTTCCTCTATCATCGCAGCTTCGGTTACTTCAACCAGCGCTTCTTCTACGGGCGCGGCCGGTTCAGCAGCCGTGGACACAAGCTGCGACTCGACCTGGCGCCTGGTCTCCTCGATTCTCGACTCCAGGCTGACTTCTCGGGCAGCGGCCGTTCTCCCGGGAGCCGGAGCGGTGGAAGGCTGCGGCGGGGGCAAGGCCGGCCGGCCGCCGCCCATGAACATGCGTCGCATCTCGCGGCCAGTCTTGGGCGCGAACATCAATGCGAGACCGGCGCCAACGACGCCGCCG
>JAJYLK010000174.1 GCA_021787775.1 Actinomycetes bacterium
TGCTCAGCAAGACCGTGGAGAACGCCCAGAAAAAGGTCGAGCAGCAGAACTTCCAGACCCGCAAGCGGGTGCTCGAATATGACGACGTGATGAACAAGCAGCGCGAGGTGATTTACGAGCAGCGCACCAAGATCCTCGAAGGCGGCGACATCAGCGAGGACGCGCGGGACATCATCGCCGAAGTGCTCACCGGCACCGTGCTCGAATACGCCGACAAGGATACTTTCCCCGAGGATTGGGACTGGGACAGCCTGTTCGCTTCGCTGAAAAACCTGTATGACATTTCCTTCAGCAAGGATGACCTGGATGTCGAGGAAACCAGCGCCGACGAACTGGTCGAGCGGGTGGTCGAGGACGCGCGCGGATATTATGCCCGCAGGGAAGAGGATTTCAGCTCTGAACACATGCGCCAGCTGGAGCGGCTGGTGATGCTGGGCGTGATCGACAACCGCTGGCGCGAGCACCTCTATGACATGGATTACCTGCGCGAGGGCATCCACTGGCGCGGCCTGTCGCAGAAGGATCCGCTGGTAGAGTACAAGTCTGAAGGCTTCGCCATGTTCCAGGAGTTGCTGGGGACGATCAAGGAGGACTTCGTCCGCAACATCTTCCACATGAACCGGGTGCCGCCGGAAGAGGCGCCCGAGCGCAAGACGGAAGACCTGAGCTACACCTTCAACGACGGCTTCACGCCGGCACCATTGAGTGCGCCCCCGCAGCAGGGGCCGGCGACGGCCGAGTCTGCCGGCGGCGCGCCCGTCGCGACCGCGGTGACGCAGCTGAAATCCAGCAAGGTCGGCCGCAACGATCCATGCCCCTGCGGCTCCGGCAAGAAATACAAGAAGTGCTGCGGCATCAACGAGTGACCTCCAGCATCCGCTGACCCCCGGCATCAGCTGGCGCGCGGTATCCGCTGACCCCCGGCATCACCTGCGACGCCAGGCCTCACGCCGCCTGCACTGGCTTACCTCCACGCCGCTTTGGCGTATAATCAATGATTAGATAATGGTCAAAGTAACGCGGAGGTCCAGTCATTTCCCTTCCTGGCAGTGATCTTCCCGGCGCCAACCTGTTTCGGCGCCGGTTTTTTGTCTATGGCCTGCCGCCGCTTGTCATTTATTTTGCTGTTTTTTGTGTGCTCACATTCCCGGCGATAACCCAGTTCGGCAGCCATTTTTACGGGGATGAGGGCGACGGCATCCAGAACCTCTGGAACATCTGGCACATGCGGCAGTCGATCGAGCAGCACCGCTGGCCGTATTTTGCGCCGGAAATCCACTTCCCGGAAGGGACGACGCTGCTGGGGCACACACTCAGCCCCACGAACGCGCTGGCGGGCGCCGCGCTGGAAAGCTTTCTCACGCCCTTCCAGTCGTATGACCTGCTGGTGATCTTTGCCTTTGTGGCCAGCGGCCTGAGCGCCTTCCTGCTGGCGTATTATTTCTGCCGCTCATACTGGCCCAGCATCATCGCCGGGTTCATATATGCTTTCTCCGGCTATCAGATGCTTCATATCGGCAGCCATATCAATCTGAATTCGCTGGAGTGGCTGCCGCTCTTCCTCCTTTTCTGGCATAAAATGCTGACGCGGCCCAAGATCCATCTCGGCCTCATCGCCGCCCTGTTCCTCACCCTGACTTTTTACACCGAGCTTTATTATTTTCTCTACGCGGCCATCGCCGCGCTGCTGTTCCTCATCGTGGTCGCCGCCCGCGCCGGCATCGCAGATTTTTTCAACCGCAAGCGGCTGAAGGCGCTGGCGGCCTTTCTGGCCGCGATTATTTTGACAACATGCCCATTTATCATAGCTTTTATCGCCGCCAATCACGCCGACCCGTTTCAGGACAACCATAATCCGTTGCAATTCTCAATCGAGCTGCTGGGCCCGATGATGCCGGGATTCCTCAAGGCCTGGTACGGACAGCGGCTGACAATCGGCGAAGGCGTGGGCGAGAGTTTCCTGGGCATCACCGTGCTGGGCTTGATGGTATTCGCCGTCGTCCGCCGCCGGGACCTGAGGCAGCGCTTCCTGGACGGGTGGCTGCTGGTGTTCGGCGTCTTCCTGCTGCTCAGCTTCGGTCCGTATCTGCACGTGGGCAATGTCAACACCGGCATACCGATGCCGTACAATCTGCTGCAGAAGGTCGTGCCGCTGCTTTCCGTAGCGGCGATGCCGAACCGGATGGTGATCATGGCGGTGCTGGCGGCGGCCATGATCGTGGCCCTGGCACTCGCCGAGATCTCCCGCCAGATCGCTTCGCCGCGATGGTCGGCCCTGATTATCGCGGTCCTGGCCCTGTTGATCTTTGTCGAATACCTGCCAGCCCAGGCCTTTCACCCGACGCAGCCGCAGCCCGCCGCTTATGCTCAGGCGCTAAAAAAACTTCCGGGCAGCGGCGCTGTATTCGATGATTATTACAGCAGCCGGAGTCTCTACCTGATGCTGTTTTACGAGCAGATGACCTACGACCGGCCCGTCTATGGCGGATACATCTCTCGCCGGCCGCTGAGCGTGATCCAGAAAGACGCGATCCTGTACAGTGAATACAGCTCGGGAAGATACGACGCCCTGTGCGGCAGCGGCTTCCGCTACATAGTCACCCACGGCAAGGTCATCGCCGGCGCAACTCCTGTATTCAATGACGGCTATACACGGATCTACGATCTGTCGACCTTCGATAATTACTGCCGGGCGAGACTGGGATCATGAATAAGTGGCATCATCGATGATTGCGGGGAGCTCGCGTTTTTCATTATGATGGGTAACTGACTTTCGAACCGGGATATCTGCGATGAGCAAGCCTGACACAAGCCATACAATCGAAGAGCTGGACGAACTGCTCTTACGGATCATGGAGAAGTTCCAGTGGCTGGGTGATTACCTTTGACCCGGCTGCTCTGGAAAAACAGGTATCGGAACTGGAAGCCCGGATGCAGCAGCCCGACTTCTGGTCAGACCAGGCGGCCGCTGCCAGGGTAAGCGGCGAGTACCGCCGCGCCAAACGGCGGCTGCAGCGCTACCAGGGGACCGCGGCCGAAGTCGGGGACGCCGAAGCCATGGTGGAGATGGCGCGCGAGGCCGCGGCCGGCGAAGGAGCGGAGGCCGCGGCGGACTTCCTCGCCGAAGCTTTCTCGGCCCTGGAGGCGAC
>JAJYLK010000175.1 GCA_021787775.1 Actinomycetes bacterium
GAACCGGTATTTCTTTCCCTGGATTTCTTTTTCCACGCTGGGCGCCTGCAGGAGCGGCGCATCCGTGAAAGTTGTCTCCATTATTCCCCAATAGTCCCCTGACTGGTCTTCGGCGACCACTTTGAGCGCCGGCTTGGAACCATCATCGGTCGAAATGTTGTAAGAATAAAATCCGCCATCGGCATACGAGAATTCCTTGGGAAAACCGGTCGGCTTCTCGATCCCGAACGGGACCTTGAGCGAAATTGACTGCCACGCGAACTTTCCGGTTATGGAATCTTGCTGGAAATGCAGCGCCGGCGACATCTCCGGCTGTTTCTGCGTCAGATCGCCGCCGAAGTTGCCGCCAACGATCACCAGCAGCTGGCTCTTCGTCGTCAGGCCTTCGGGCAGCGGTTCCACCTTGCAAGGCTTCAGCAGCGTGGACAGTTCGTTGGCCGCCGGCTGGAACCCGTCAGTGTAGTATACCTCGTTATCGGAGTAGCTGTTATCCGTGTCGCCGGCGACGGAGACGGTGGTGAAACCTTTCTGCTTGAGCATGCCGGCCGCCAGACTGGCGGCGCCGGTCTTGCTGCCGCCGTTCATTACCGCCAGCGAGACCTTCCTGGTGTTGTCGGATGGCACCGCCGGCGCCGGCGTTCCCGGAACCGCCGGATCCGGCTGGTCGAACCGCGGGGATTCAAAATCGTTCATCACCTGGGTCAGGCCAGTCTTATCCAGCAGTACCTGGTTGCCGCTCTCGTAAATGGGGACCTGAGCCTGATAGATGTGCTCCTTGTTGAGCTCGACCAGGAATTTTGATAGCGAAATGATCTCGCCGCGGCCGATGTCGGAAGTGGTGTTGCTGGCGAAGATGTCCGCCAGCTCCGCCAGCTTGGTGAAGTTGCCCCATTGCATCGACTGCGCCTTGGCATCCCGGAGGAAATACTGCTGCCGCTTGATCCGCATGAAGTCGCTGTCCGTGTGGCGGAACCTGACGTAATGCAGCGCATCCTGCCCGTTGAGCCGCTGATAACCGGGCATGACGTCGATTGGGTCGTAGCCTTCCCCGGGGGCGGCGTCGCTGTTGTCATTGAAGTAGTGGTGATCCACATCCACGTAGATGCCGCCAAGGGCATCGACCGCTTTGGAGAATCCGTCATAATCCATGACGACAAAATGATGGATCGGCTCGCCGGTCAGCTTGCGCACGGTTTCGATCGCCAGCGGTACGCCGCCGTATGAATAGGCGGCGTTGATCTTGTCGCTGCCGTGGCCGGGGATCTGCACTATCAGGTCGCGGGGGATGGACAGCACCGACAGGGTGTTGCCCTGGGGGTCGACGCGCACCAGCATGAGGGTGTCGGAGCGGTGAGAGTTGCTGTCGGGGTCTTTATCGGCTCCCATCACGAGGATGCTTTCCGGCTGGTCGGGCGGAGGGGTGTCGAGCGAGGTCCTGGCCCCTTCGATGACCCGCGTGTTCTGCCCCACTTTTCCCAGCGTGTGGTAAACAAAGAAGAATCCTGCCAGACCGGCGGCGAAGACGGCGATCAGGAGCGCAACCACGGACCACTTGATGACTCTCTTCCACAGCGCCGGTTTTCTGTGATGCCGCCCGCGGTTGAATAGTCTCATGGGCCCTCCGTAAACTCCCCCGATAAAAAAATCGCCTCCCCCGGAGGCTGGGACATTATATGCTTCCTGCTATTCTCCGGCAAACGGCTGGCGGCCGGAACGGCCCTCGCTGACATTCCGATAGATCTGTTCGTAGCCGTCGGTCGCTTTGGCGACGCTGAATGTATCGTGGACGTAGCGGCGGCATGCCTCCGGATCGATCTCGTCCAGCCGTCCCAGCTTCTCGACCATTTCATCGACGTTGTCCACCACGAAGCCGGTGACGCCGTCGGAGACAACCTCGGGCACCGATCCCTCGGGGAAGGCCAGCACCGGCGTGCCGGCAGCCATCGCTTCGATCATCACCAGTCCGAATGGCTCCGGCCACTGGATCGGGAACAGGAAGGCCCTGGCATTGGCAAACAGGTTCCATTTTTCTGACAGCGTCACCTCGCCCACGAACCTGATCTGCTCGCCATCGACCTCCGGTTTGATCACGGTCTCGAAGTAGTCCCGGGACACCTGTTGCACGGCGCCGGCGATGACCAGCTTGCTGCCGGTGCGCTTGGCTACCTCGATAGCGGTGTGAAACCCCTTGTCAGCACAGATGCGCCCGAAAGCCAGCAGGAAATCGTCCTTCTGGTCCCGTCCACGGAAGGTCCAGTTGGCGATATCGATCGGGTTATAGACCGTCCCGGCATAATTGAGGTCGGGACAGCAGCTGCGCTGGTATTCACTGATGGCGACGTAGTGCGCGGAGCTGCGAGAATTGCGGTAAAAGGAGCAGATGTCGCTGTTGAAGGGCCCATGCAGCGTATGCACCACCGGCGTGTCGATGAACCCGGCGACGGCCGCGGCGATGAAGCCGGAGTGATCCTGGATCACATCGAAGTCGCCGGCCTGCCGGAAGCAGCTGATGACCTGCTGCACATCGTACATCGTCTGTCCGATGCGGTCAGGCATCTCGCGGGGGAACGCCGCCACCAGCCTGGCCTTGGTGACAGAGTCGCCTGTGGCAAACAGGGTCACGTCATGGCCACGCTCAACCAGCTCGTCAGTAATGTAATGCACCACCCATTCGATGCCGCCGTAGCCAGCGGGCGGAATCTTGATCCAGGGCGGCGCCAGCATGCCTATCTTCACGTGGTGCTCCGCTTTATGGCCAAAGACAGTTCCAGGGTGTGGATTAATTACCCCGGGAGGGCATTTCTGAATCGGTTTCGGGCAGAACCCTGCCCACCTCTGTGCGCAGGAACTCGATGATCTGGTCAGGCGTCTCGCCGCTGACCGAGGCGCCGGCCGCCTGCGCGTGGCCACCACCACCTTTCAGTCTGGCGACCCGTTGCACGTTCACTTTCGCGGAAGACGAGCGCAGGCTGAGGCGGTAAAACGGCTCGCCTTCGTTCTCGTGGTTGGTGCGCGCATAGACCAGGCATGCCACCATCACCCCGTCGATCGCCCGCAGGTTGTCTACCAGCCCCTCAGTGGACTCGTTGCCGGTGCCGGTCTGGTCGAAATCGGCCTGTTCCAGCACCGCCACCGCCAGCCG
>JAJYLK010000176.1 GCA_021787775.1 Actinomycetes bacterium
TGCCGACGGCAACATGATCCTGCAGCAGGTCGAAGCGGGCCTGGCGGTGCGGATGGCGGTGCTCTACCGCATCATTATCGACAACGCCGCCACCGCGGGGTCCGAGGTGCGGAATATCCAGGCGGTAGGGTGAGGGCCTCATGATCGCGACCATATCAAAAAAAGGCACTAAGGCAACGATGCTCATCCGCGGCGCCCGTGTTTTCGATCCGGGTCGCTCCCTGGATTGCGTGGCAGACGTGCTGGTGGAGAAGGGCCAGATCAGCGCTATCAGCCCGGCTGGAGACGGCAATGCGCGGGAAAGCGGCCCAGATCGCCCGGCGGGCAGGGGCAAGTTCACCGGAGACAGCGTCATCGAGGCCGCCGGCATGCTGCTGCTGCCGGGGTTCATCGACCCGCACACGCACCTGCGCACGCCCGGTCGTGAAGACGAGGAAGACATCGCCAGCGGCACGGCGGCAGCGGCCGCGGGCGGCTACGTGCACATCTGCACCATGCCCAACACTGACCCGGTGGTTGACAACGCGGCAGTACTGGCGTCGCTGATCGAGGTCGCCGCGGACGAGGCGCTGGTCAGGACAAGTTTTTTCGGCGCCATCAGCCGCGGCCAGGCCGGCGTCCATTTAAGCGACATGTGGGACATGGCCGGCACGGGCGCGGTGGGATTTTCCGACGACGGGCGTCCGGTGGCCGACGCTGCACTGCTCAGAAGCGCGCTGGAGGCGGCCGGCCTGTACGGCCTGCCGCTCAGCCTGCACTGCGAGGACAGCGCCCTGGCCGGCGCCGGCGTGATGAACGAGGGCGAGGTCTCGGCGCGGCTGGGCCTGACCGGCATGCCGGCGGTGGCGGAGACTGCCGATATCGCCCGGGCGCTGGAGGTGGCTGCCTATGCCGGCGGCCGTGTCCACATCGCCCATGTCAGCTGCGGCCGGTCGCTGGAGCTGATCGAGGCGGCGCGCGCGGCGGGCGGCTTCGCCGCGGATGGCCAGCCCGGCGGCATGGCTGGCGGCCAGGCCGGTGAACCGGCCACGCGCATCACCTGCGAGGCGGCGCCGCACCATTTGCTCCTGAGCGACCGCGAGGTCGAGGGTCTCGATTCCAATTTCAAGATGAATCCGCCGTTGCGCGCCGAGGATGACCGGCGGGCTCTGGTGGCGGCGCTGGCCGCCGGCGTTATAGACTGCATTGCCACCGACCACGCGCCGCATGCGGTGCAGGAGAAGGAGACGCCTTTCGAACAGGCGCCGTTCGGGGTCATCGGTCTGGAGACGGCTTTCCCCGTCCTGTACAGCGGCCTGGTTCAGAGTGGCGAGGTGCCGCTGGAGCGCCTGGTGCTGGCGATGTCCGCCGGTCCGGCGCGCGCTTTCCGCCTGCCGCAGCCGGCGCTGGCGGAAGGCGAAGAGGCGAACTGCTGCCTCATTGATACAGAGCAGGAATATGACATCGATCCGGCGCGGTTCAGGAGCAAATCACGCAACAGCGCCTTCGCCGGCCGCCGCGTCCGGGGCCGGGTGCTGCTGACGCTTGCCGGCGGACGTGTGGCGCACCGGGACGGCGTCTGAACCGGCCGGTGGATAACAGAACAACTAAAAAGTCAGGGAATCCATGAGCACGCAAAGCGAAGCCATCAAGCCACGTCCGGCGCCTGTCGGCGCTTCCGCAGCGGTCATCCTGGAGGACGGCACCGTCTACGAGGGGCACGGCTTTGGCGCCTCCGGCGCCGTATACGGCGAGATCGTCTTCAACACGGCGATGACCGGCTACCAGGAGGTGCTCACCGATCCTTCGTACTCCGGCCAGATGGTTACCTTCACCTATCCGCTGATCGGCAATTACGGCGCCAGCACTGCCGCCAACGAATCCGACCGCGTCCATTCGCGGGCGGTGATTGTCCGCGAGGGCCATAACCTGGCGCGCAACAGCACGGCGGAGCAGGGCTTTGCCGAGTGGCTGGGCGCCCAGGGCGTCACCGCGGTAAGCGGCATCGACACGCGCGCGCTGACGCGGCGGCTGCGCAGCGCCGGCGCCATGCGCGCCTGCGTCTACTGGGGAGACTTCTCCCGCGAGGAGATCGTCCGCCAGCTGCGCGAGACGCCAGTGATGACCGGCCGCGACCTGGTGGGCGAGGTCACCTGCCAGGCGCCCTACGAGCTCGAGTTCCTGCGGGGAAAGTGCCGCGTGGTGGCGCTGGATTACGGCATCAAGCGTTCCATCATCAAGCGGCTGGGCGCAGCCGGCTGCAACGTCACCGTCGTGCCGGCGGCCACCAGCGCCGCGGACATCCTGGCGCTGCAACCCGACGGCGTCTTTCTCTCCAACGGCCCCGGCGATCCGGCGCCGCTCACCTACGCGGTGGAGACGGTCAGAAATCTTATTGGCAAGGTACCGGTATTTGGCATCTGCCTGGGACACCAGATCCTCAGCCAGGCCCTCGGCCTGTCAACTTACAAGCTCAAGTTCGGCCACCGGGGGGCCAACCATCCGGTGAAGAATCTCGATACCGGCCATGTGGAGATCACCTCGCAGAACCATGGCTTTGCCGTCGAGCTGCCGACCGCCATCGGCGAGCGGCTGGCGCTGGTCCGTTCCGGCAACACTTTTTTCGAGGCGCCTCCCAGCGGCGAGCTGCTGCTCGACTCCGGCGCCGGAAAGGCCGTCATCAGCCATCTCAATCTTTATGACGGCACGGTCGAGGGAATCCGCTGCCTGGAGGCGCCGGCTTTCTCGGTGCAGTACCATCCGGAGGCAAGTCCCGGACCGCACGATTCCCGCTACCTGTTCGACGAGTTCGTCAAGCTGATGAAGGCGAAGGGTGGAGTCAGCTGACATGCCCCGCCGCGACGACATCCACAAGATCCTGCTGATCGGCTCCGGGCCGATCGTCATCGGCCAGGCCTGTGAGTTCGACTATTCCGGCACCCAGGCGTGCCAGGTGCTGATGGAGGAAGGCTTCGAGGTCATCCTGGTCAACTCCAATCCGGCGACGATCATGACCGACCCCGATTTCGCCACCCGCACCTACATCGAGCCGCTGGATGTGCCGACGCTCAGCGCCATCATCGAGCGGGAGCGGCCGGACGCGCTGCTGCCGACCCTGGGCGGGCAGACGGCGCTCAACCTGGCGATGG
>JAJYLK010000177.1 GCA_021787775.1 Actinomycetes bacterium
ATCGGGGACCTGTACGACCAGGAATATGGCGGCTTTGGGCCGGTCGCGAAGTTTCCCTACCCCGGCGTGCTCAATCTGCTGCTGAATACGCTGCTGGATGGTTACATCGAAGCGGTGGATACCATGCTGCGGGCTACTCTGGATGCGATGGCGGCCGGCGGGCTGTACGACAGGATCGAAGGCGGCTTCTTTCGATATGCCACCGAGCGTGACTGGAGTTCGCCTCACTATGAGAAACTGCTGGAGGATAACGCGACGCTGATGGCAGTGTATGCGCAGGCATTTCTGCTGACTGGGGAGCAGGGCTACGAAAGCGTGGCGCGCGACATCGGACGCTTTCTCGCGGCAAGGCTGCTTGACTCCAGGACCGGCGCGTTTGCCGGCAGCCAGGACGCCGATGAGGAATATTTCAATCTGAATGCGCCCGATCGTGAGCAGAAAGAGCCGCCAGCAGTCGACGCGACTGTGTACGCCGGCGCGAACTGCGTGGCGGCGTCGTCACTGTTGAAGCTATATCAGGTATCCGGTGACAGCCGGTACTACGATCTGGCTCTGGGAGCGTTGGGATTCGTCTGGGAACAGCTGTGGAGCGGGGCCGAAACCGGCCAGGGCGTATACCATTATTTCGATGGCCAGGCGCACTTGCCGGGACGGCTTATCGATGCCGCCAGACTTCTGGAAGCCTGCTTGGACGCGTATGAAACGGGTGCGGGAGAATCATGGCTGGACCGCGCGATCGCTGTCGGCGGCTGGTTGCTGAATGAGCTCGAGGATGATAAGGGTGGAGGTTTTTATGATGGTCTGCCCGGTTCCGATGGAGAGGGATATCTGTCGCAGTGCGAAAAGCCGTTGACAGAGAACAGTGTGGCGGCCGGAGGGTTGATTCGGCTTTCGCAGACGACAGGGCAGCCGCGCTTTGGTGATGCCGCTGCCAGGGCGCTTGCCTGCTTCGGCGGCGTTTATGTGGAGCGGGGCGTGCTGGCTGCCGAGTACGCGGTCACGGTGCAGCGGCTGCTCGATCCGCCGGTGCGGGTTACGATCGTGGGGCCGCCGGCGGACATGGCAACCCGGGAGATGATCCGCGCGGCTCATTGCGCTCGCATCCCGTTCCGTTCCGTAGAGATCCTCGATCCGGAAGTTCACGGCGAGGATCTGGAGGCGACCGGCTACGGATATACGGGTCGACCCGTTGCCTACATCTGCATCGGCGCCAGCTGCCAGCCGGCGGTGTTCGATCCCGGCGATCTGCCCGAACGCCTGGAAAAGGGCCGCCGTTCCTAGTGGCGGCCTTGGCTGCGTGATGGTCGGGAGATGGCGCGCAGGCGAAGCGGTCGAATGGTGACCGGGCTCAATTCGCCTCCGTGACCGCCGCCGGTTTCAGATTCTGCCTCTGCCGGTGAGGCCGCAGATAAAGCCAGAGCATCGTCACCAGATATGTGCCATAACCAAGCACCTGTGCCAGCGGCGGCGATGAGCTGTATCCCAGCAGCGATTTAAGCAGGGCTCCGGCGCCGCTGCCGTCGCTGAGCCAGTTGCCGGCATCCCACAAAGGCCGGGCGAAGAACCCCGACAGGCCGTCCGTCAATTCGCCGATGGCATTACCAAGTACGCCGGCCGCCAGCACGATCAGGAGCACGCCCGTCAGACTGAAGAACGTTTTCATGTTGAGCCGGGAACTGCCGCGGTAGATCCCGGCGCCGGCGACTGCAGCCAGCAGCAGGCCGGCAATGCCGCCCGTGATTGTCGCAGCGGTCCCGGATGTCGAAGCACTGGCGAAGAGGAACAGCACTGTCTCCAGCCCTTCACGGCTGACGGCGGTGAATGCCAGCAACGTCAGCGCCAGCGGCGATGCCGCCCTCGCGGCGCGAATCACTTTCTCTTCCAATTCGTTCTTGACGCCGGCGCCGTGACGCCGCATCCACAAGACCATATATAGGTGAGCACGCCTACCGCGATCAGCGTCACGGCGGCTCCAAAAGCCTCGCCGGTCTCATTGGACATCTCGCCAGCAAGCAGGAACAGGCCAGCGCCGGCGCCGAGGCTCAGCAATCCCGCCAGGGCGGAACCGATCCAGACGAAGCGCCGCGCCGCTGCTTCCCCGGTACGGCTCAAAAAAGAAACGACCACCGCGATCACGAGCGCCGCTTCCAGTCCCTCCCGCAAAGTTATCAGCATCGCCGTTAGCATCATATCCTCCATTACTTTATACAAGCGATTACTCACTTATAAGACTAACCTAATGTTATCAGTAAGACAAGCCAGTGTCCATGATTCCCGGTCGACGGAGACTGTTCTCTGACAAACGAAACCCCATCAAGTTGGTCTTTTTGCCAACTATCAAGTTTTACTTGAGCCTTACTGCTTTCTACTTGCGAATTAGTGCAATTTGCGGAATAAACTTTTCGCGCCGTCTCTTTACCGGGCCAACCCGCCGTTGTAGCATACAATCCATACTCTTTCGTAGCAGGAGATCACTCAGATGCCACGAAATGTTGTATATTGAGATTAATCAGCATCAATATGTAGTCTATTCTCGGCCAGAAGCGTGAAATGTCCTGTGAAATGTCCTTTTTGCGAATCCACGGAATTTAGAGTGGTCGATTCCCGAGACACGGAGTCTCGTGATGCCATACGGCGCCGGCGCGAATGTCTCGAATGCCAGCGCCGTTTTACGACTTATGAAAGAGTGGAAGAGGCACCGCTGGTGGTGATAAAGCGGACCGGCGAACACGAGGTCTTTTCGCATCCGAAGCTCTTGCGGGGGCTGATGCGCGCTTGCGAAAAAAGGCCAATCGAAACGGGAAGGCTCGAAGAACTGGTGGCGGACATCGAGGCGGAGCTGCGCAACGAGTTCAAGACCGAAGCGCCATCGGCGGAGATTGGCGAGCGTGTGCTGGTGAGGCTGAAAAACATTGACAAGGTCGCCTATGTCAGGTTTGCCTCTGTCTATCGCCACTTCGAGGATGTCGACGAGTTTCAGCGGGAACTGTCCAGACTGTAGCGTTGAGTATGCTTCCGGTTGTTTTTAGCCGCTAGCATTTTTGTAGCCTGTCAGGGTTGGGGAACCCAAAAATGGACCGCCGGGAATTTCCGTCCGGCCGGCGGCC
>JAJYLK010000178.1 GCA_021787775.1 Actinomycetes bacterium
GATGCTTGACGGGTTGCCATATTTTTCAGTGAGGAACGGCATCATCGCCGCCGCCACCTCCGGATCGAGTGGCGTGGTGGCGTTGTGGTCAAGATAAATTGTTCGCCTTCCGGTTCGGGGCGGCGGCGCCCCAGGCGCCGCCGCCCCAACCGCACAGAAATCACGTGCGCCGGACCGCCCACTCGCCGGAGCCGACCTGTTTTTCCTGCGGCGCGCCTTCAACGGCGTCACCTCACAAAGCAGCGATTTGTAAATGGGAAAACCGGAAACGGGATCGTAGCGCTCCAGATCGGTAAGATCGTTTACGTTGCAGTCCTGCCATGCCTGGGGGCCGGCGGGGCCGCCGCCGCCCATGTTGGCGTCAATGGCCCCCGGGGCAATGTCCGCCGTCACGCAGGCGCGGAAGCGCGCCCGTCCCCGCGGCGTGGCCACGTATACCTCATCGCCGTCCCGGATGCTGCGAGCCCAAGCGTCCGCGGGGCTGATCGACACCTGCGGTTCCGGCGCCGCCGCCGCCAGGCCGGCGACGCCGTGATGCTGGGAGCGGAAGTCGGTGCGCACCCGCGCTCCCGAGTTGAACACCAGCGGGAATTCGCGCGCCAGCTCTGGCGCTGCCAGCGGCCCCTCCCTCGGCTCCGTGTAGACCGGCAGCGGGTCATAGCCGTGCTCGGCAAGGATGGACGAGGCAATCTCGAATTTGCCCGACGGCGTCTCGAACCCTGGTTGGCCGTCGTTCCGCAGCAGCCCCTTTTCCCATTTCTTGTACTGCATCATCACGCCCGGCACACTGACCGCGCCGCCGGCTGCCCGCACATCGGCGGCGGAGAAGCCTGAGCCCTTGAGCACATGCTCAAGCAGTTCTTCCTCCGACTGTGGGTAAAGGTCGCCGTAGCCAAGCCGCGCGGCCAGCTCCCGCAGGATCAGCAGGTCGTTCCTGGCCTCGCCCACCGGCTCGATCAGCCGCTCGCGAATGCGAAACATAGAGCCATAAGTCATGTAAGAGGTATTTTCATAGCCGGTCGTCGCCGGCAGGACGATGTCGGCATAAGCGGCGTCGGCGGTCAGCTGGCGGTCGATCGTAACCAGGAAATCAAGCCTGTTCAGCGTCCGCCGCCAGATCTCCGGCTGCGGCCAGGCGGTGATGATGGAGCCGCCCAGCACGATCAGCGATCTGATCCGGTAGGGCCGCTCCTCAAGCACCGCTTCCGGCAGCGAGATGGCGTGCGATTCACCGCGGTAAAGGCTGTAGACAGGGAAGCGGCTGCGGCCGATGGCCTTCTTCACATTTGGGTTGGCAACTAGCTCATCCTTGTTGATCGGAAAGGCGCTGCCGCGCATGCGAAAGACGCGCCCGCCGGGGACGTCCAGCTGGCCCGCCAGCGCCCAGAGGATCATTGTCGCCCGGATTGCCTGGACGCCGCTGTCGGAGTACTCCAGCCCCGTGTACATTACCGGGCTGGCGCCGCGGGCGGCGGCCAGCCGTCGGGCCAGTTCCCTGATTTTGCCTGCCGGCACGCCGGTGATCTTCTCGGCCGCTTCCGGCCGGAAGTGCTGCGTATAGCGGGCCAGGTCATCGAACCCGACCGTCCAGTTGAGGGCGAACTTCTCGTCGTAGAGGTCTTCCTCAATCAGCACCTGGATCATCGCCAGCGCCAGGGCGCCATCCGTGCCGGGCCGGACCGGCACCCATTCGGCGCCGCTCTCCCGCGCGGTGCCGTTCCGCCTGGGGTCGATGACGACGATCTCGGCCCCGCGCAAGCGGGCTTCCAGGATTTGCCGGTGGGCCAGCGGCGGGCTGTCCGTGGCCGGGTTTGATCCCCAGACGATAATCAGCTCCGCCTGCTCCAGGTCTGAGTCCATGTTGATCAGCATGCCGCCCATCGTAACGTGCGGGGCAATCATGGCGTAGGCGACGTAGCAAAGCGCGCCGACGCCAAACGTGTTGGGCGAGCCGAAGGGGAAGAGCACGCTCGAGGCCGACGACACCGCCGTGTCCTTCGGCTGGTAGACATCGCAGAGCGCCAGATCGAAGCTGCCCCGGCCGGTGTAGATGCCGCAGGCCTCGGGTCCCGACTCGCGCTTGATCTGCTTTAGCCGCCCGGTAATGGTTTCCATCGCCTCGTCCCAGGAGATGCGATCAAACTCGAACGAGCCTGGCGGGCCGCTTCGCTTCAGCGGATGCCGCAAGCGGTGCCCGGAATAGACGATCTCGGGCGAATGCTTGCCCAGCCGGCAGATCATCCCCAACTGGTGATCCTCCTGGGCGCGGACGGCCTTAAGCTTGCCGCCTGACAGCGTGGCCGTCACCCAGCAGCCGGCCGGGCAGACGCCGCAGATGGTGTTAATTTGCCTGGCTCTCTTTATCGGTTTCCTTCTTGCGGGCAGGCTGCCCGCAGTAGCCGGGTTGGCTGGCAAGGTTTAACTCCGTTATTCGGGGTTCCTGTTGCGGTATTTATTGCCGCCAGCTTGGTTCTTAAACTTTACTGCTCATCCTATTAGCTCAGGTTCAGTCCGATTCGGCTGATATCTTCTGTTTGTAAGCAGATCCGCCAAGCAGGAGGTAACGCCGTGAACGGTCCCAAGACACTGATAGAGTTTATGGAAATGTACAAAACCGAGGAAGATTGCCGCCAGACGCTTTATAACCACAAATGGCCCGAAGGGTTCGTCTGTCCCCGCTGCGGTTATGGACGGGCTTATGCTCATAAGAGGCGCCTGCTTTTTGAATGCGCCGGCTGCGGCCACCAGACGTCGCTTACCGCCGGCACCGTCCTTCACAAAACCAGAGTAAAGCTTAAGAAATGGTTCCTGGCTATCTATCTGATGGGACAGACTAAAAAAACCGTCTCCGCTGCCGAGCTTTCCCGGCAACTGGGGATCGCCCCGCAGACCGCCTGGACCATGCGCCGCAAGATCACCGAGGCCATGGCCAAAAGAGAGGGCGAGCTGATGATTACCGGCGCCGCGGAGATGGACGAAGCCTTTGTGGAAGGCAAAAGCACAGGTATCCGTGGCCGGGGCTCGCTTGGCAAGACGCCGGTAGCGGTCATGGCCGGGATAAGCCGGGGCGGTGGCCTTTCCAGGGCTCACATGC
>JAJYLK010000179.1 GCA_021787775.1 Actinomycetes bacterium
TGGCTTGCATGCCCGTCCCCGCCCCGGCGCCGGTAGCGCAAACCGGATACTTTGCCCCCCTGGCCCGCGAAAGCCGGCCTTCAATATCGCCGTCCAGCTTGACAGCCGGCTTCGGCGGCAGCGGTCCGGGAACGAACGCATACACCGTCCAGGCGACTCGCGGGTAAAGAATCGGGGCAATGCGGCAGCTTCAACAGCTATGACAACCCCATCCCCGCCAGAGCGCCCCGGGTTTCCTCCAGACTTTTGTGAACGATGACGTTCATCCCCAGGCCGGCAGCCACCTCCGCCAGTCCCGGCCGGTCATCGACGTAAACCGCCTCACCCGGTTCGACATCAGCCAGGTTGAGAGCCAGGCGGTAGATCCGCTCGTCCGGCTTGCGCACGCCCACGTAACATGACGAAACAAAGAAATCGCAAAGGGAGCCCAGCCCGAAACTGTCGATGCGCTGCCGCGTCAGCTCCCGGCTCTCGTTATTGATCGCCGCCACCCTGATGCCGTGCCGGTCCTTGACGCCGCGCATTAATTCGATGGTTTCCTGATGCGGGCGCGAGCACGAAAACATGAAGCGCCGGAACTCGTCAACAGAAAAATCGCGCTCGCGGAAGAAAACAACATGCCTGAGATATTCATCAAGTGTGATCCCGCCCTCCTCCAGCAGGCCGGCGAAGAGCTGGTGGCGATCTTCCGTCTCCTCGAAATCGAACCCGAACTGAACGGCGGCTTTCTTTCTCGAAGAACCGCTCCAGCCGTTGGTCAGGAGCACGCCGCCGATGTCGAGAAACAATATCCTGATGGTCCTGCGGTTCATGGCGAAGAGCGGAAGGCTTAATCCGGCATCAGCGCCGCGATGCCCTTCGGCAGCGCCGCCCTGATCTTTTCCACCTCGCCGTGGTCGAGATGCAGCGCGATCGTCTCCAGGACGGTGCTGGCCATCTGCGCGGCGTCGAACCCTTCCTCACCGGAATAAATGAAATGGCGCGCGATCTCGTCGAGGAACTCATCCCGGTTCATCTTCACCGGCACCCGGGCCGGCGCCCAGCCCTCGTAATAGATCCCCCGCACCAGTTCGGGCAACTGGGCGCCGAGACTGGCGGCGGCATTGATGGGCAGGCGGTCTCTGAGAGTATGCAGTACGACCCTGAGCGCCGACAGCGCCTGGTCGGGGCGACCGCGCCAGCCCATCTCCCGCTCGATCTCCGAAAGGATGCGGTTGGTCTTCTCGACGGTGGTGCTGATTGCGGCGACGTTATCAGCCATGATGGCCTCCCGGGGTAGCTGGGATAATCCTTATAACTGGATTATGGCCGGCTGGCGTCAGGTCAAACCTGTCCGCGGGCGCGACTAATCACCGCTCTGTTTCAGGTAATAAAGCGCTCCGATGAACCCGCCAAAGAAGATGATCGCAACCCAGATCAAGAACGAGCTGTCGTCGACGTATCCCGTCCGGCGGGATTCAGAAAGACGGCGGATCGCCCGCGCCTGCAGCCGCAGCTGCATGTAAAGGAGCAGAATAGCCAGCAGGATGATGGTGATTACAGCCGGCTGCATGCGGTTCAGCCCGCGGCCAGGTCCAGAAAGTAGCGGTGCAGCCTGAGGTCGCCGGTCAGCTCCGGGTGGAAGGCGGTGACCAGCATCTTGTCCTGGCGGGCGGCGACGGGATGGCCGTCGTATTCGGCGAGCAGCTCGACGCCGGGGCCGGCGGACTCGATCCAGGGCGCGCGGATGAATATACCATGAAAAGGTTCTTTGCCAAATACGGGCAGTTCGAGCTCGGCCTCGAAGCTTTTCACCTGGCGGCCAAAAGCGTTGCGGCGCACCCTGATATCCATCAGCCCCAGCAGCGGCTGGTCGCCCTCGACCACCTCGCGCGCCAGCATTACCAGGCCGGCGCAGGTGCCGAAGACGGGCAGGCCGGCCGCGACCAGTTCGCGTACCGGCTCAAGCAGATGGTAGCTGACCATCAGCTTGCCGATGGTCATGCTCTCGCCGCCTGGTATCACCAGGCCGGCAAGCCCTTCCAGCTCGCGGCGCCGGCGGACCTCGCGGGCGGCGGCGCCGGCTTTCTCCAGCGCCCGGCAGTGCTCGCGAAAGGCGCCCTGCAGGGCAAAGACGCCGACAAGCGGGGGTTTATTTGCGGATCGAGTCACAGAGAGACAGGTGCGGCCGGTTGCGGCCCGGCATGTCCACGCTGCCGGGCTTTCGGTAATGCGCCCTTACCAGCCGCGATGCTGGATCAGGTTCTCCTCGCCCAACTCCTTGATGTCGAGGCCGGGCATGGCATCCTTCAGCCCCGCCGACACCCTGGCAAGGATCTGCGGATCGTTAAAATGCGTAGTCGCCTCGACGATCGCCTTGCCGCGCGCCGCCGGGTCCTCGCTCTTGAAGATGCCGGAGCCGACAAAGACGCCTTCGGCGCCCAGCTGCATCATCATCGCGGCGTCGGCCGGGGTCGCCAGCCCGCCGGCGGAGAAGTTCACCACCGGCAGCCGGCCGTTCTCGGCCACCCACTTGACCAGCTCATAGGGCGACTGCAGCTCCTTCGCCGCCTTGAACAGCTCGTCCCCGTCCATGTTCGCCAGCCGCCTGATCTCGCCGGAGATGGTACGCATGTGCCGCACGGCCTCGACAACGTTGCCAGTGCCGGCCTCGCCCTTGGTGCGGATCATCGCCGCCCCCTCGGAGATGCGCCGGAGCGCCTCGCCCAGGTTGATGGCGCCGCAGACAAATGGTACCTTGAACCGCCACTTGTTGATGTGGTTGGCCTCGTCGGCGGGCGTCAGCACCTCCGACTCGTCGATGTAATCGACCTCCAGCGCCTCCAGGATCTGCGCCTCGACGAAATGGCCGATGCGCGCCTTCGCCATCACCGGGATGGACACCGTCTGCTGGATCTCCCTGATCTTGTCCGGGTCGGACATGCGGGCCACGCCGCCGTCGGCGCGGATGTCGGAAGGGACCCGCTCCAGCGCCATCACCGCGCAGGCCCCCGCCTCCTCGGCGATCTTCGCCTGCCCGGCGTTGGTCACATCCATGATCACGCCGCCCTTGAGCATCTCCG
>JAJYLK010000003.1 GCA_021787775.1 Actinomycetes bacterium
AGAAAGAGGACGCGCTTTCCGGCGATGATGTGCGCGAGGGTCTTTCGGCTGTCATCTCGGTGAAGCTGCGCGAACCGCAGTTCGAGGGCCAGACCAAGACCAAGCTGGGCAACTCCGAGATGCGCGGCTTCGTGGAGAGCGCCGTCGGGGCCAAGCTGTCAGAGTTTCTCGAGGAGAATCCGGCCGAGGCCAAGCAGATCGTCACCAAGTCGGCGGCGGCGGCGCGGGCACGGGCGGCGGCCCGCAAGGCGCGCGACCTGACGCGGCGTAAAAGCGCCCTGGAGAACAGCGCCCTGCCCGGAAAGCTGGCCGACTGCTCGGTCAAGGATCCCGCCTCGACGGAGATCTACCTGGTTGAGGGCGACAGCGCCGGCGGTTCCGCCAAGCAGGCGCGCGACCGCGCTTTCCAGGCGATTCTGCCACTGCGAGGCAAGATCATCAACGTCGAGAAGGCGAGGCTGAACAACATCCTCTCCAACAAGGAGATCCAGGCGATGATCACGGCGCTGGGCACCGGCATCGCCACAGAGTTCGACATCAGCGCGGCGCGCTACCACAAGATCATCATCATGACCGATGCCGACGTCGACGGCGCCCACATCCGGACGCTCATCCTCACGTTTTTCTTCCGTTACATGAAAGAGATGATCGAGCGCGGCTACGTCTACATCGCTCAGCCGCCGCTCTTTCGCATCAAGCAGGGCAGCCAGGAGATTTACGTCGACCGCGAGAGCCAGCTGGAGGATCTGCTGCTGCGCGACCGGCTGGAGAAGATCACGGTGCTGGGCAACGGCGGCGGCAACGGCAAGGTCAGCCTGAGCCAGGCCAAATACCAGCGCTTCCAGCGGCTGTTCAAGGAATACGAAGGCTGGGCCGGCAAGCTGCGCGCCCTTTACGGCCACGCGGTGGTGGATTACATCACTACCCAGAGCCTGCTGGAGAAGAAAAAGATCAAGAGCCACGACGCATTCCGCGAGTTTCTGGGTAGCGCGGAGGCAGCGGCCAAATTCGACCGGCTTGAAGTCGTCAGCGAGGACAGGGAGGCCGGCTCGGTCACTATCCGCGTTACAGAAAAGCGCACCGGCGTCGCCCACACGCTGGAGGTGAAGACCGAGCTGCTGGCGGGCCGCGAGCTGGCCAGCATGCGCGACCTGCACGCCAACATGAAGGCGCTGCTGGGCGAGCCGCCGTTCACGGTCACGATCGGCAAAAAAGAACAGCAGGCCGAAGGTTTTGAAGAGATCCGGCAGGCGATCCTGACGCTGGCCAAGGAAGGGGTCAACCTGCAACGGTTCAAGGGCCTGGGCGAGATGAACCCCGAGCAGCTGTGGGAAACGACGATGAACCCCGACACGCGCACCCTGCTGCAGGTATCGCTCGAGGACGCGACGGCGGCGGATGAGATCTTCACGACGCTGATGGGCGACAAGGTGGAGCCGCGGCGCGCGTTCATCGAGACGAACGCGCGGCAGGTAAGGTTCCTGGATATATAAGGGGGACACAATACTATTTATTTGCAGCGTAAAAGCGAATACTTGCCGGCGCAACGGCGCAGCTTTTCCCTCCAAATAAATAGTATTGTGTCCCCGCGTTTCGAACTGAGGAAATATGGCAGTCTCAAATCTTGACGGCAGAATAGAACCCCGCGAACTCGAAGAGGAGATGCGCTCGTCCTACCTCGATTACGCCATGAGCGTGATCGTGGGCCGGGCGCTGCCCGACGTGCGCGACGGACTGAAACCGGTGCACCGGCGGGTGCTCTATGCCATGCAGCAGCTCGGCATGCCGTACAACAAGCCATACAAAAAGAGCTCACGCGTAGTCGGTGACGTCATTGGTAAATATCACCCGCACGGCGACGCCGCTGTCTATGACACGATGGTGCGGATGGTACAGGACTTCTCGATGCGCTACCCGCTCGTGGACGGCCAGGGCAACTTCGGCAGCGTCGACGGCGACAGCGCCGCCGCCTATCGTTACACGGAGGCCCGCCTCTCCAGGCTGGCGATGGAGATGCTGCGCGACATCGACGAGGATACGGTTGATTTCGTGCCCAACTTCGATGAAAGCACCATCGAGCCCACGGTGTTGCCTTCCCGCTTCCCCAACCTGCTGGTGAACGGCTCCAGCGGCATCGCCGTGGGGATGGCCACGAATATTCCTCCCCACAACCTGTCCGAGACGATCGACGCCGCCGTGGCCATGATCGACAACCCGGAAATTTCCGTGGGCGAGCTGATGCGGCACATGCCCGGGCCTGACTTTCCCACCGGCGGCATCATCCTTGGCAGCCGCGGCATCCGCGACGCCTATACCAGCGGCCGCGGGCTGGTGCGGGTGCGGGCCAAGGCGCACACCGAGCCGATCAAGGGCAACCGCAACGCCATCATCGTCACCGAGCTGCCGTACCAGGTGAACAAGGCTTCGCTGATCGAGAAGATCGCCGAGCTGGTGCGCGAGCGCAAGATCCAGGAGATCTCCGACCTGCGCGACGAATCCGATCGCAGCGGCATGCGCGTCGTGGTGGAGCTCAAGCGGGACGCGATCGCCAAGGTCGTGCTCAACAAACTTTACAAGCATACGGCGATGCAGAGCACCTTCGGCATCATCAACCTGGCGCTGGTCGACGGCGTGCCCCGGACGATGTCGCTCCGGGAGATGCTCGGGGCCTACGTCGCTCACCAGCGGGATGTGATCGTGCGCCGCACGCGCTTCGAGCTGGAAAAGGCGCAGGCGCGGGCCCACATCCTGGAGGGGCTGCTGACGGCCCTGTCAAATCTTGACGCTGTTGTTAAACTCATTCGCGCCGCCAAGGATGGTGAGGAGGCGCGCGCCGGGCTGATACAGAAGTTCGAGCTCACCGAGATCCAGGCGCAGGCCATCCTCGACCTCAGGTTACAGAAGCTAACCGGCCTGGAGCGCGACAAGATCAAGTCCGAACACAAGGACCTGGTGGAGCGCATTGCCTGGCTGAAGGGCATCCTCGCCGACGAGGCCGAGGTCTACAAGCTGATCAAGGAAGAGCTTCTCGAGATCAAGAAGATGTACGGCGACGACCGCCGCACCCAGATAGCTCCCGGCGAAGAAGACCTGGACATCGAGGACCTGATCGCCGAGGAAGAGATGGTCATCTCGATCACCCGCGCCGGCTACATCAAGCGGCTGCCGCTCAACACCTACCGCCAGCAACACCGCGGCGGCGTCGGCATCATGGGGATGGACGTCAAGGAAGAGGATTTCCTCGAACACCTGTTCATCACCACCACCCATCATTTCCTGCTGTTCTTCACCAGCGTCGGCAAGGTCTACCGCCTGAAGGTGCATGAGATTCCGCTCGGCAGCCGGGCCTCCAAGGGCCGCGCCGTGGTCAACCTGCTGCCGCTGCGCAGCGATGAGCGCATCCGGGCGGTTATCGCCACGCGTGACTACACCGACGCCAAGTATCTGGTGATGGCGACACAGGGCGGCATGGTCAAAAAGACAGAATTTCAGGAATACAACACTGTGCTCAAGTCCGACGGCATCATCGCAATCAACGTGCGCGATGACGACAAGCTGATGGCGGTACGGCTGTCCAACGGGGGGGATGACATTCTCCTGGTCAGCGAACGCGGGCAGGCGATCCGCTTCAATGAAAGCCAGGCGCGGCCGATGGGCCGGGCCACCAGCGGCGTGAAGGGCATCAGGCTGCGCAAGGGTGACCGCATGCTGTCGATGATCGTCGCCCAGGACGATGCCGACCTGTTCGTCGTCACCGACGGCGGCTACGGCAAGCGTACGCATATCAGCGAATATCCCCGGCACAATCGCGGCGGCATCGGCGTTAAGACGATCAAGGCCGTGGAGGCGAAGGGGACTCTCATCGCCGCCCGGGCGGTGCGCGACAACCATGAGCTGGTTTTGATCTCCAGCTTCGGCACGGTCATCCGCATCCCCGCCAAGGACATCTCGGTGATGGGCCGTTCCACCCAGGGCGTGCGCGTGATGAATCTGCGCGAGGGAGACCGCGTCAGCGCCGTCGCCCGCGTCGTCGCCAGCCAGGCCGGCGGCTCCGAGGAAGAGATCGAGGCGGAGTAGCGGCCGGCGGCTGTGACCGCCGGCACTGAACGCCGTGATGAATAATCAAAGCGCACATGGGCGCGGCCTGAACGGCTGCGCCCGTTTTTCAACCACCGGCGCTTTTGTGATAATCTTTTTGCTTCCAAGGGGAGACGCGCCGGCGGAATCTATCGTGACGCCGTGCCGCAATTCCCCGGAAATTAGACCCGGGACGACGTGAACACTCTCAACCAGGAACAGATCAAAGATATCCTGCCGCACCGCGACCCCTTCCTCTTCCTCGACGAAGTCGTAGAGCTTGAGCCGGGCGTGCGCGCGGTCGCCATCAAACGCGTGCGGCCGGAAGAGCCCCACTTCAGGGGCCACTTCCCGGGGCAGCCGATCATGCCTGGTGTTCTCATCGTCGAGGCGCTGGCGCAGGCGGGCGCGGTGGCGGCGCTGTCGCTGCCCGAAAACAAAGGCAAGCTGGTTCTCTTCGCCGGCATCGACGGCGCGCGTTTCAAACGCCCGGTGGTGCCAGGCGACACCCTGAGGCTCGAGGTGGAAATGACGAGGATGCGCGGCCGCGTGGGCAAGGCTGAGGCGCAGGCGTTTGTGGACGAGGAGCTGGCCTGCCGTGCCGAGCTGACCTTCGCTATCGCAGAGCGGGAAGCATGAGAACCGGCGGAACGACACTGTTTGATTCATCCCACCATTGCCGCGGCAGCCGTGTCTTGTGAGCGCTCGCCGCGCTAAAATCTCCGCCGTCGGCACGCATGTGCCCGAGCGGGTCGTCACCAATGACGATCTCTCCATGGAACTGGACACCTCTGATGAATGGATCTCGGCCCGCACCGGCATCCGCGAGCGCCGCATCGCTGAAAACGGGCAAGCCTCGTCTGACCTTGGCGCCGAAGCTGCCCGCCGGGCGCTGGCGGCTGCCGGGGCCTCTCCGGACAGCCTCGACCTGATCATCGTCGCCAGTCTTTCGCCGGACATGCTTTTTCCGGCGACTGCCTCCATTATCTCGGGGGCGATCGGCGCCGGCGGCACGCCAGCGTTCGACCTTTCGGCCGCGTGCACCGGATTCATCTACGCCCTTTCCGTGGCGAACTCTTTCATCGTCTCCGGCCAGGCCGAAAGGGTACTGGTGATAGGTGCGGATGTGGCATCCAAGATGATAGACTGGTCCGACCGCGCCACCGCCGTGCTGTTCGGTGATGGCGCCGGCGCGGTGCTGCTGGAGCCAGCCGCAGCCGGCGAGGAGGGCATCATCGGCTTCGATCTGGGCAATGAGCCCGCGGGCGCCGGTGAGTTGAGCCTGCCTGCCGGCGGCTCAAGGTTGCCGGCCAGCGAGGAGACCGTGGCGGAGCGGTTGCATTATTTGAGGATGAACGGCCGCGAAGTGTTTCGCTTCGCCACCAGGGTGGTTGAGGCATCGTCGCGCCGGGTGCTTGAGCAGCACGGGCTGGGAGTTGCGGATATCGACGTCTTTATCCCGCACCAGGCGAACATTCGCATCATCGACGTCGCCGCCCGCAAGCTGGGCATCGCGCCGGAGAAGGTCTTTTCCAACCTCGAGCGCTACGGCAATACTTCCTGCGCCTCGATTCCGCTCTGTCTTGATGAAGCCGCTCAGGCCGGCCGCCTGAAGAAGGGCGATCTGGCGCTGCTGGTCGGCTTCGGCGGCGGCCTGTCGTGGGGGTCGTGCCTGGTGCGCTGGTGATGATTTTCGCGCCGTCCGCGGTCGCCGCCCGGGAATAACTGGAACCGGCCGCCGTGCGGCCTTTCTGCAGAACAACCTACGGAGAAAAGGAATCTTGTCAAACAGGGTCTGTGAACTTCTCGATATCGAGCACCCCATCCTGCAAGGAGGGATGACCTGGGTCAGCGACGCCAGCCTGGCAGCCGCCGTCTCCAACGGTGGCGGCCTGGGCATTATCGGCGCCGGCGCCATGCCCGCGGAACTGCTGCGCCAGGAGATCGCCGCGGCGCGCAAGCTTACCAGCCGTCCTTTCGGCGTCAATCTGATCATGATCAATCCCGAATTCGAGCAGCAGATGGAAGTGGTGCTGGCCGAGGCGCCGCCGGTGGTCACCCTGGGGGCGGTCAATAACACCGGAGTCATCCCCGGGCTGAAAGCGAAAGGGATCAAGGTGCTGCCGGTTGTGGCGGCCGTCGCTATCGCCCGCCGGGCGGAGCAGCAGGGCGCGGACGCCATCATCGCCGAGGGTTCGGAGTCTGGCGGGCACATCGGCGAGACGACGACGATGGTGCTGACGCCGCTGGTGGCGCGCAACGTCAGCGTTCCAGTGATCGCGGCGGGTGGCATCGCCGACGGCGCCGGCGTGGTGGCTGCTTTTGCGCTGGGCGCTGAAGGCGTGCAGCTGGGCACCCGCTTCGTGGTGGCGGAGGAATGCACCGTGCACCCGGACGTCAAGGAAAAGTTTCTCAGGGCTGGCGACCGCGCCACCGTGGTGACGGCGCGCTGCATCGGTTATCCGGTGCGCGCGATCAAGAACCGGCTTGCCGGTGTCTATGACGATTGGGAGCGAAAATATCTGGCCGGACAGTGTTCCGCCATGGACGTAGAAAATCTGGGTCTCGGCAAACTGCGGGAAGCCATGCGTGAGGGCGACACAAAAGAAGGCTCGATGATGGCGGGTCAGAGCGTGGCGCTGGTGGAGAAAGCGCAGCCGGCGGCGGCGATCATCGCCGAGCTGGTGTCAGAAGCAGAAAACCTGGCCGCGGAGCTGCCCTCCAGGCTGTCCCTGTGCCGGTAGGCGGGCTCTAATGGCGAAGCTGGCGCTAGTTTTTCCCGGACAGGGCTCTCAGGCCGTCGGCATGGGGACGGCGCTTGCCCGGGAGAGCGATGCGGCCGCTGGGACTTATCGCCTTGCCGGTGAGATTCTTGGGTGGGATGTCGCCAGCCTCTCTTTTGACGGGCCGGAAGAAAAGCTCAACCAGACCGCCTTTTCCCAGGTGGCTCTCTACGTCAATAGCGCCGCGGTGATGGCCGCGCTGCGCGAGGCCGGCGTCACGGGCGACGCGGTGCTGGGCCACAGCCTTGGCGAGTACAGCGCCCTGGAGGCATGCGGCGCCCTCGATTTTGAAACCGGGCTGCGGCTGGTTGCGCGGCGCGGGGAGGTCATGAGCGCGGCTGCCGCCGCGCGGCCAGGGTCGATGGCGGCGATCCTGGGGATGGAAGACGCAGAGGTGGAGGCGATCTGCGAGGAAGCAGGCGATGTCTGGCCGGTGAACTATAACTCCCCCGGCCAGCTTGTGATCAGCGGGGAGAAAGAGGCAGTGCGGCGGGCGATCGGCAAGGCAAAAGCCGCCGGCGCAAAGAAGGCGGTCGAGCTGGCGGTGAGCGGCGCCTTCCACAGCCCGTTGATGCAGCCGGCGGCCACCGGAATGCGCGAAACCCTGGCCACGGTTCGATTCAGCGAGCCGCGGCCGCCGTTTTTCTCCTCCATCAGCTGCGACTTTGAAGCCGCCGCCGCGTTGCCGCAGCTGCTGGTCAACCAGATCATCTCACCGGTTCGCTGGCGCATGGCCGTGGAAAGGCTGATCGCCGGCGGCTTTGACAGGTTTCTGGAAGTCGGCAACGGCAAGGTTTTATGCGGCCTGATCCGCAGGATCGATTGCGGGGTCAGAACGGCCAGCGCCTCCGACCAGGCGAGCATCGGCAAGGCGCAGGAGGCCCTGGAGGCGGCCGGCTGATAATTCGGCGTGAGGAGTGGCGCCGGTTTTGCTAGATTATTCATTGATATGGACCAGACTTTGGAACTGAAAGGACAGATCGCGCTTGTCACCGGCGCCTCGCGGGGCATCGGCGCCGCGACCGTGGCGGCGCTGGCCGGCGCTGGCGCGGATGTGGCGATCAATTATCAAAGCAGCCGCGGGGCGGCGCAGGCGCTGGCGGCCAGCCTCAGCGACGGCGGCGTCCGGCTGCTGCCGGTTCAGGCGGACGTAGCCGACGCTGGCCAGGTAAGCGCGATGGTGGAAGCGGTCGAGGCGGAGCTGGGCAGGATCACGATACTGGTCAACAATGCCGGCATCAACAGGGACACCCTGCTGGCCCGCATGAGCGAGGAAGATTTCGACGCCGTGATCGCCACCAGCCTCAGGGGCGCTTTTCTCTGCAGCAAGGCGGTTGCCCGCGGCATGATGAAAGCCCGCGGCGGCGCCATCATCAATGTTTCCAGCGTCGTCGGCCGGCGGGGCAATGCCGGCCAGGCCAACTACGCGGCTGCCAAAGCCGGACTCATCGGACTGACCAAATCGCTGGCGCGAGAGCTGGGACCCCGGGGCGTGCGCGTCAACGCGGTGGCTCCCGGCTACGTGGAAACCGAAATGACCGCGGCGCTTCCCGATGCGATGAAAGAACAGATTATGGGTAGAACGCCACTGGCGCGCCTGGCGGCTCCCGAAGAGATCGCCGGCGTCATTGCCTTCCTGGCGTCGCCGGCCGCCGGATATATCACCGGCGCCGTCATTCCCGTTGATGGAGGATTGGGCATATGAACCAGCGGCGCGTAGTCATAACCGGCATGGGCATCATATCGCCGCTCGGGATCGGCGTCGATGAATACTGGCAGTCGCTTTCGACGGGCAGGTCCGGCGTCGGTCCGATTACCCAGTTCGATGCCAGCGGTTACAAGGTGCGCATCGCCGCGGAGGTCAAAGGCTTCGAGCCGACCGACTACGTGGACCGGAAAAGCGCCCGGCGGATGGACCGCTTCGCGCAGCTCTCGGTTGCCGCCGCCGGCATGGCGGCTGAAAACGCGGGCCTGGACGTGGCCGCCGATGCCGAGAATATCGGCGTCCTGGTGGCAAGCGGCATCGGTGGCGTCAAGACTTTTGAAAAGGAAACGGCGGTGCTGCTGGAGAAGGGCCCCGGCCGCATCAGTCCCTTCTTTATCCCCATGGAGATCGCCAACATGGCCTCTGCCCAGGTATCGATACATCTGGGAGCGCGGGGGCCGGTCAGCACCGTCTGCACGGCCTGTTCCGCGGCGGCCAACGCCATCGGCGACGCCTTCGAAATCGTCAAGCGCGGCGCCGCCGACGTCATGCTTTCTGGCGGCAGCGAGGCCTCCATCAGCCCGGTAGGAATTGCCTCTTTCGCCCAGATGGGCGCGCTCTCGGCTCGCAACGACGAGCCGGAGAGGGCCAGCCGGCCGTTCGACAGCGGCCGCGACGGCTTTGTGATGGGGGAAGGGTCGGCGATCCTGGTGCTGGAAGAGCGGGAGCGGGCCCTGGCGCGCGGCGCCCGCATCCTGGCCGAGGTGGTTGGTTACGGTATGACCGGGGACGCGTTTCACATGAGCCTGCCGGAGCCCAGCGGCGAGAACCAGGCGCGCGCGATGCTGGCGGCGCTGAAGGAGGCGGGGCTCAGATCGGCCGACATCGACTATATCAATGCTCACGGAACCTCCACGCCCCCGGGCGACAGGATCGAGACGCTCAGCATCAAGCTGGCGCTGGGCGACCATGCGGGCAAGGTGGCGGTGAGCTCCACCAAATCCATGATGGGGCACTGTCTGGGGGCATCCGGCGCCCTGGAGGCTGCCGCCTGCGTGCTGGCGATCGACAATGGCATAATCCCACCGACAATCAACCTTGAAAATCCCGACCCGGAATGTGATCTGGACTACGTGCCCAATAAGGCGCGCAGCCAGCAGGTCGAAGTGGCCGCCTCCAACTCCTTTGGGTTCGGCGGCCACAACGTGACCCTGATCTTCCGGGCCGTCTGACGGAGGCCTCCGGTGGCGCGAGTCTCGGTTGACATCAGCCGCCGTGGCGGCGACAGCACTTTCGGGGGAGCCCAGAGCTGCCCCGCCTGCAAACAGCTGCTGAGCTCCGAGCAGCTGGAGGCGAACCTGCGCGTCTGCCCGGAGTGTGGCAACCATTTCCGTGTCGGTGCCCGCGAACGTGTCGCCCAGTTGGTAGATAGCGGCACCTGGAGCGAGATCGCCGGCAACCTGCGCTCCGCCGACCCGCTGGAATTCTTCGATCTCAGACCCTATCCCGAACGCATCGAGGAGGCCGAGTATGAAACCGGCCTGGCCGAGGCGATGATCATTGGCACCTGCCGCATCCACAAGATGGACGTAGTGCTTGCGGTGATGGATTTCAGCTTTCTTGGCGGCAGCATGGGCAGTGTCGTCGGCGAGAAGTTCTGGCGCGCCGTCGAAACGGCGATTGACACGCACTTCCCCCTGGTGGCTGTCTGCGCTTCCGGGGGGGCGCGGATGCAGGAAGGCATCCTTTCGCTGCTGCAGATGGCAAAAACCACCTGCGCCGTAGAGTTGCTCGGCGGAGTGCCGGTGCCCTTCGTCACCGTATTGACACATCCGACGACGGGTGGAGTCATGGCCAGCTTCGCCACGCTCGCCGACGTCATCATCGCCGAGCCGGGGGCGCTGCTTTGTTTTTCCGGCCCGCGGGTGATCGAGCAGACGATCAAGGAGAAGCTGCCGGATGACTTCGGCCGCGCCGAGTCCAATCTGGACCACGGCCAGGTGGACATGATCATCTCCCGCCTTGAACTCAAGGACCGGCTGGTACAGATCCTGGGAATGCTGGAAGGAGGTGTCGCCTGTGCCCTTGAGCCCCTTTGGGAAGAAGAAGAAAGCCGTCCAGGACGAAGAGGGGCGTTTGCGCAAGCGCTTGACAGAATTAAGACGTTTGCCAACCCTTCCCGGCGTTCATCTTAAAGACGAGATCGCGAAGATCAGCCACCGGCTGCTCGAACTCAACCGCAACCGCCAGCTCGACAAGGCGGTTTGGGACAAGGTTGAGCTGGCGCGCCATCCGAAGCGCCCTTATACGCTCGACTATATTCATCTCATGTTTCCAGGATTCATCGAGCTGCGCGGTGACCGCTGTTTTGGGGACGACCCCGCGATCGTCGGCGGCCTGGCGGCATACATGGGTCGCACGATCATGGTCATCGGCCACCAGAAGGGCCGCGACCTGGCGGCGCGGACCCGCCGCAACTTCGGCATGCCGCGCCCGGAGGGCTACCGCAAGGCTCAGCGGCTGATGAATCTGGCCGACAAGTTCGGCATCCCGGTTTTCACCATGATCGACACCCCTGGCGCGTTCCCGGGCGTGGCGGCGGAGGAGCGAGGGCAGGCCGGCGCGATCTCCCGCAGCCTGCTTTGCATGGCGCGCCTGGACGTTCCCACCGTTGCCCTCATCATCGGCGAAGGTGGCAGCGGCGGCGCCCTGGCCCTGGCGCTGGCCGACCGGGTGCTGATGCTGGAAAACTCTATTTATTCGGTTATATCGCCCGAGTCATGCGCCGCCATCCTTTGGAAGGATGCCGGTGAAGCGCACCTGGCGGCACAGACACTGAAACTGACCTCTTTGAACCTGGTCGAACTCGGAGCTGTAGACGGTGTCCTGCCGGAACCGCGCGGCGGCGCGCACCGGGACCACGAAGCGGCTGCGGAAATCGTGAAGGACGCGCTCGAGGACAGCCTGCGCGAGCTGGAAGCGATCCATCCACGGGTGCGCAGGCAGGAGCGGTTTCAAAAGTTCAGGCGGATGGGTGTGTGGAAGGAAAACGGGATGACGCTGTTCTGAGCCGGGGGTTGCCGGCGGCGGACTTAAGTGCCCGTGTCAGACCGGCCGGTTGTCAGCCTCGTTCTCGCGGTACTTGTGATAGGCGAAATAGCCGGCGACCTGGCCGGCGATAAGGGCATCGCCGTAGCGGCTCAGGGCCGCGATCGCCTTGCGGAGCTCCGCCGCGTCCCCGCTTGAGTCCGCCTCGATGCAGTTGAAGACAGTCTCCTCGAGGGCGGCGCGAAAAGCCATGGCGTTTGTCACAAGATCCGGCAGGCAGAAGCCGACAGCAGTGCGGCGGAAGGCATCATCCTGGGCGGCCTCGCGGGCGCGGTGAAGGATGTCCCGCTGTTCATAATCCTCCACCCCCATCATCTCTACCGCGAGGTTAAGCAGCGAAGTCGCCACGGCGCGGCCCATTGGCGTATTGAGCATCTGCTCGTAGTCTTCCGCCACGTGCCCATGGAAAGACTTGAGCCAGAGCTGCAATATCTCTTCGTGATTCTCCCTCAGTGCGTTTGCGAGTGTGAGTGAAATCATAGACAGAAGGATAGTTTGCCGGCCTGTTTTGTGTATCGGTGCCCGGCAGAGGTTCTTTACCGCTTTTGCGGGATTATTTCGAGGATTTCCGCAGGCGGCGCTAGCGGCCGGCGGCGCGGTTGGCGATCAGCGCGGCGGTGGCGCCCGCACCGACGCCGTTGTCGATATTGACGACGACCAGTCCGGGGCAGCAGCTCTGCAGCATCGCCAGCAGCGCGGTCACACCGCCGCCGCCCAGCCCGTAGCCGGTGGATGTCGGCAGGCCGATCACGGGCACCGGCATCATTCCCGCCACGACGGAAGGCAGTGCGCCCTCCATGCCGGCGGCCACCACGACCGCGGCCACTTCGGCTTCGATCATCGCCCTCAGCGGAGCCACCAGCCGGTGCACGCCCGCCACGCCGACGTCATAGGCGCTGAGCACCTCGCAGCCCATCTCCTCGGCGATGATGCGCGCCTGTTCCGAAGCGGGGACATCGGCGGTTCCCGCGGACAGGATGCCGATTTTGCCGCCGGCCGGCGCGGGGGCGCTATCGGGTTGGCCGAGCACCAGCGTGCCGGCCTCGCGGCTGGTCACCGCCAGATGTTCGGGAAACCGTCGCTCCAGCTCGTTCCACTGCTCGTCCGAAAGCGAGGCGGCGATGGCGCGGCCGGTCCGGTCCAGCAGACTCTCGCAGATTTCGACCAGCTGTGTCACGGTCTTGCCAGGGGCGAAGATGACCTCGGGCACTCCCTTGCGGGCATGGCGCCCGGTATCGAGCTGGGCGAACTCGCCAACCGGCAGGATGCCGGACAGCGACAGCTGCGACTGCGCCTCTTCCAGGCTGATTTCGCCGGCGACCAGCCGGCTCAGTACTTCACGGATGTTCATCGGCGGTCGCCTCCAAGCAGGGCAGCCGCATTGGCGCCCATGATGGCCTCGACCGCGGCGGGCTCGAGGCCGGCCGCTTCGAGGTCGCGCAGATAGCGCTCGGGCGAGATCAGCGGAAAGTCGCTGCCAAACAGGATCTTCTTCGCCCCGAGAATACGCGCTGCCACTCCATAGATGTCGGCGTCATACAGGAACGGACTGGCGGCGCAGTCATAATAGACGTTGGCGAGCGCCGCATGCACGTCCCACATCTGTTCGTAAAAGGGTAGCCCGCCGCCCCAGTGCGCAAAAACCATCGTCAGATCCGGATTGGCGCTGGCAAAGGCCAAGCCCTTGTCGGGAGTGGCGGTTCCCTTGCCCGGATATTCGCGGCCCAGAGGCTCGCTCAGATGCACCAGCAGCGGGAGGCGGTGGTCGCCGGCGAAACCGGTCAGCGGCTCCAGCGATTCGGTGTCGGCCAGATCGAAACCGGCGCCGTCCGGCATCAGCTCCCCGATTCCCTTGAGGCCCAGCGACACCGCGCGCTCGAGCTCCCGGACAGCGCCGGACGCCAGCGGGGGAACCGTGGCAAAACCGGCGATGCGGTCCGGCCAGCGCCGCACCGCGTCTGCCACATATGTGTTGCATGCGGCGCAGACGTCGAGGCTCTCGAAGCCGAAGCCACAAACAACCGACATGTCAATGCCGCACCGGTCCATCTCGGCGATCAGTTCCTCGGCAGTGGCCATCCGTGCCGTGGCGTCGCCGTAAAGCTGGCCGAACCAGTTCTCCTCAGCTGCCAGTTCGGCCCGCGATGCGATGATCTCCGGTGGAAAGATATGGGTGTGGAAGTCGACGATCATTTTGCCAAGTATACCCGACACCGGGCGATGGCGGCGACATTGCGTCCGGCGGTGCTGCCATAATCTCACTTGTAGAATTTAGCGGCCCCGCTTTGTCGCGAGGCCGCTCGATATCATGTTGCCGAGGCCGCGGACGAGCCGCGGTCACAGTTCTAGACCCGCGCCTTGAAGTCCAGGCATTCGTTGCCCTCGTAGACCTTCAGCGCTTCCTCGACCGGGTAATCGGCCAGGGTGATCGCGGAGATCGCGTCGCACATCCTGACCGCTTCCTCCAGCGGCTTCTGGTGGATGTTGCGGCCGGTGGCGTTGCCGATGGCGCCGCTGACGTGAATCTGGTCGTGCAGCCGCTGCAGAAAGGTACGCGCGTCGGTGGAAGAGCCGCCGGCAGCCACTACTCCCGTGCGGCCCGCTGCTACAACGGCCTCCTTGAAGATCTCGCTCGATTCCTGGCCTTCCGCCTTCGGATAATTGACCTTGACGAAATCCGAGCCGAGCGTGAGCGCCACGCCGCAGGCGCCCGCGATCAGGTGCGGGTCCTTCTCATCGGCGACGTCCTTCCCGCGCGGATAGATCCACAGCACCGTGGGTAGTCCGTGCCGGTGGGAATCATTGACCACGCGGGCCGCTTGTTCCAGCATCTGCGGCTCGAAGGTGCTGCCCAGGTAGATGGTGTAGCCAACGGCGCGGATGTTGAGCCCCGAATCCTGCTTGAATTCAGCCACCCTGTCAACATCGAGCCAGAGGTTGCTGAATGGATCCATGGTAGCGGTCTTTACCAGGTTGGTCTTCGAATTCACTTTGACAAGATAGTCGACTTCGCGGTAGTCATTGCCGTAACGGGCGATCATGCCGATCTGGGTGGCGTACACGCCGATGGTGCTCTGCCGGGCGATGCGAAACATGTGCTCCGGGTCGGCATCGTCTTCCGGTATCCGCCCCAGCTCGTACTGGCCGACGAAATCCTTGTTGAGATGCTCCACCTTCTGGTCGCCGGCAAACAGCATCAGCCTGCCGGTGCCCTTGGTCATGGCCGTGTAGTTCTCTGCGTATTCGTCCCGCTTCGCATGCGGGACGTCGAGAGGTATCCGTACGTCCAATCCGTCTGCCATAGCCGAACTCCTTTCAAACCCAAATCTGTTGACTTTTTTGCCGGCGGCCTCGTGCCGGTCCTGACAGCGGCCTGGCGCAGACTCCCTGGCGCCGCCGCCCGTGTTATACCGAACGCCAATAAGGATATTTTATCCACCGGATAAAATCCAACGGCGGGC
>JAJYLK010000180.1 GCA_021787775.1 Actinomycetes bacterium
GCGAGGACCGCATCGCCGAGATCGCGGCGCTGATGCAGAACCAGGAAGCCGACGTCACCCTGGAGGAGCATCTGCGCAAACTGCTGGCGCAGGTCGAGGCGGCGGTCAAGGCCGTCGAGGAAGGCACCTACGGGGTCTGTGTCTCCTGCGGAGGGCCGATCCCCGAGGAACGGCTGGCGGCTGTGCCCTACGCCGACCGCTGCGTGGCCTGCCAGCGGAAACAGGAAAAGAGATAGACGGCGGTGCATCGTCAATCGGTCAGACTGCTGGCGCGCGTCGTCATCCTCCTCGGGCTTGATCAGCTCACCAAGCTGGCCGTGCGGAGGTTCATGGAGCCCGGCCAATCGGTCACCATCCTCCCCTTTCTGCATCTGGAGTATCTGCGCAACCCCGGCATCGCCTTCGGGTATCTGGAGGGCCATGCCGTCACCATCATCGCCACCAGCTCGGCGATCGTCGTGATGCTGCTGCTGGCCGCCGTGGTGGTGCGCCACGACCGCCGCTGGCACTGGCCGTTTGCCCTGCTCGGCGCCGGCGCAGTGGGCAATCTGCTGGACCGCGTCTGGATGGGCAGCGTCACCGACTTCATCCGCCTGCCCCACTGGCCGGCGTTCAATTTTGCCGACATGTTCATCGTCACCGGCGTCTGCCTGCTCATCCTCAACCTCGTGCGCCAGCCGGAACATGAAGGCGGCGATGCGCTCTGGTTCGAGCAGGATGAATCCGGCTGGGCGGACGGCGAGGGACGCAGCTGGCAGGACGATGATGCGGATGGGCAGGACGAATGGGATCGGCTGGCCATGGCCGGGATCGATTCGGAGCGGACGCCGGTTTAGGCCGGCGGCCCATATTTGAGATGGGCCCTGGATCAGCTCAGCAGCCGCTGGAGCTCATCGTGGGGGACGCTGAAGACGGCGCCCGCCTCGACGTGCTGCTGGCCGGCCTGCCCGCGGTCGGCTCCCGCGCGGCGGCGCAGAAGCTGATCGCCGGTAGCCTGGCGCTGGTGGACGGCGAGCCGCGCGCCAAGAATTTTCGCGTACGCAGCGGGCAGCGGCTGGCGGTGTCGGTGCCGCCGCCGCCGGTTTCCGACCTCATCCCCGAGCCGATGACCTTCGATATCCCCTACGAGGATCCCTACCTGCTGGTCGTCGACAAGCCCGCCGGCGTCGTGACGCATCCGGCCAAAGGGCATGACAGCGGCACGCTGGTGCACGGGCTGCTGGCCCATCAGATCGCCGGCGGCGCCCATCCGCACCGGCCGGGGATCGTGCACCGGCTGGACAAGGACACCTCCGGCCTGCTGATCGTCGCCAAGGACGAAGAGACTCACCGGCTTCTGGTCAGGATGATGGCGGCCCATGAGGTCAACCGGACTTATCTGGCGCTCGTCCATGGCCTGTTCGAGACCCGCGAGGGCACTGTCGAGGCGCCGGTGGCGCGCGACAGCCGTATGCGCCAGCGGATGGCGGTCTCGCACGGCGGCCGCGAAGCGGTCACGCACTTCCGGGTGCTGAAGAGCTGGACCGACCGCGCGCGCGGCGCGGCGGTGACCCCTGGAGCTGCCGGGGCGCAGGGCGGCTTTTCGTTACTGGAGGTGCAGCTGGAAACCGGGCGCACCCACCAGATCCGTGTGCATCTGGCCGCGATCGGCCATCCGGTCGCCGGCGACAGGGTCTACGGCCAGCGCCGCGACACGTTCGCCATCGGCCGCCAGTTCCTCCATTCCGCCCGGTTAAACTTTCACCACCCCCGGACCGATGAGATGGTAATAGTGGAGTCGCCGCTGCCCGACGATCTGCGGCAGGTTCTCGACCAACTGGGATAAACCGGCTTTGCCAGCCCAGGCAGCGGGAAGGCGTCCACGGCGGTTAAGGCCGCAAACATCGATCATCACGCGCCGGGGGACGCGCTCATGCAGGATAATCCAGACAATCCCGGGGACGGCTTCGAGGAACAGACCGGCTACCCGGATCAGGGTGCGGGCGGAGAACCGGGCCGCTTTCAGCTGAGCGGCTCGAAAGCGACCGCCATGGCCATGGGGCTGATCTTCCTGGCTGCCGCTCTGGTCTACTCCAATACTTACAAGGTTCCGTTCGTCTTCGACGACGTCAATGTCTACAACAACGTTGCCATCCACAGCTTTCACAACCTTCTGGCCGCGGATAACCATCAGCGGATCCTGGGGCTCTTCAGCTTTTTCCTCAATTACAGATTCAGCGGCCTGAACATCTCAAGCTTTCATCTGGTCAACCTGGCCATCCACGTGGCGGCTTCGCTGCTGGTGTTCGCTTTCGTGCGGGTGACGTTCAGGACGCCGTTCTTCCGCAGGTTCATCGGCGGGAGCAGTTCAGCCGCGAACGTCGCGTTCATCGTCGCCCTGTTCTCCGCACTTATATTTGCCGTGCACCCGGTGCAGACGCAGGCGGTGACATACATAGTGCAGCGATACGCTTCGATGGTGGCCATGTTTTATCTGCTGGCGGCCGTGCTGTATGCCAGGTGGCGGCTGGCTTTGCCATCCGGGACCGAAGCAGGTGCTTCCCGGGCCAGGCGGGCCTTTTTCTATGGCGCCGCCCTGCTGGCGGCCGTGGCGGCGATGGCCTCCAAGGAGACGGCATTTACGCTGCCGGCCGCGCTTGCCATGTGGGAATTTTTCTTCATGAGCGGCACCGGCCGCGGGCTGAGGAAGCGGATAGCCGGCCTGCTGCCGTTCGCGGCCACGACCGTCCTGATCCCGCTGAGCCTCCTGGTCAGCAATGTCTCCCTGCTTTCAGCGACAGGCGGCACGCCGCCGCCTCGGGCCGTCGACTATCTGATGACCCAGTTCCGCGTCATCGTCACTTACCTGCGCCTGCTGGTCTTTCCGGCCGGCCAGAACCTTGACTACGATTATCCGGTGTATCACTCGCTGGCGGATCCCAACGTCTTTCTCTCACTGGCATTTCTGCTGGCGATCGTGGCCGGCGGCGTATACCTGCTGCGCCGCTCGGGCAGGAGCGCGGCCAGCGCTCCGCTCAGGCTGATCGCCTTCGGCATCTTCT
>JAJYLK010000181.1 GCA_021787775.1 Actinomycetes bacterium
CATGGCTCAGGTCGCCGCCGAGGAAGCTGGCCCGCTGCAGAATCGCCGGCCCGGAATCGAACTCGCCCGCCAGCAGGTCGTCGACGAAGTCGCCGCGCAGGCGCGTCTCCGCCTCCAGCCGCGCCAGCTCGCGCCCCATCGCCACGGCGGCCACCGTGGCGGCACTCTCCAGCGCCACCAGGTCCATATCGTTAAACGGCGCCCCGGATTCGAAGCTGGAGACGTAGCCCTGAACGTCACGGCTGACGGTGATCGGCACCGTGACCGCCACTGGATATTCGCTGTCGGCATCCATCAGGATGCGCTGATAGCGCTCCGTGCGGCCGCGCGCCTCCGCCCGCCTCCGTGCCGGTTTCATATGCCTTAACGCAATAAACTTGTCAACCAGTGCGCTGCCGGCTTCCGCGGGCGCCGACCGGGCCAGGATCTCGTGGAAAGCGTCCTCGAGGACGACCGGCAGCCCGAGCAGCTCCGCGGTGGTGTCAGCGATCGACTGCCAGCCGCCGCCGTCGATGACCACGTCCAGCAGCCGCCGGTGGATCTCCTGCGAGCGCCTCAGCAGCGAAACGTGTTCGCCGACGATGCGCTCCGAGATTTCGGCGATGATGTGTGTCCAGCGAACCTCGTCGGGGATCTCGACGATGGGGAAATGATGGCGGTTGCCCAGCGCGACCAGCTCCGGTGCCACGGTTTTGACAAACCGCCCGGGCTTGACCAGCAACCCGGCCGCGCCGGATTTGATGATCTTGCGGGTGAACTCCACCTGCGCCTCGGGATCCTGGGCCGCGGCGAAAAAAGTCGAGAGCACCAGCTCACCGCCGGTGAGCCAGTCGCCGATGTCCGGGACCTCGCCCACAGTCACCTGCGAGACTTCCCGGTCCAGACCTTTGCGCCCCGCCAGCAGCCTGGCATCCTCCAGCAGGGGGAGTTTGATGATCTCTGAAACGCGCAGTCCCACGGTGCTCCTTGTTGGACTTGTGGAGTAAATTGCCCACAGCAAGCCGATTTCAAATCAAATAATAGGCCCAAAGGACAGCACAAGCCTTGTCCTATTGTACAATAAAATCATGCTTTTTTTGTACATTCTGGACAAAGGAACCCTGGCTTCCGCTTATGAATCCTCGAACGGAAAGACCATCCTTATCGTCTTCACCTGCACGATGGTGCAATCGGTCTGCACCGGCAGCGAATCGGAAGAACGGACGGTGCAGGTTGCCTGCGTCACCGGGATGAATTCGACCTCGGGTGCGTTGAGGATGTCGGACACCCGCCCCTGGTGATTGCCCGGCTTCAGGTGCACGTTGCCCTCGATCTCGTACTCGTCCGTGAGGATCTTCGCCCTGACGGGCTGCGTCTTGACCCTGGCGTCAGTCGCCATTTGCGGTCACCTCCCCTCGATGTGAGTCTAGCCCCGAAAACTGCGCATACTATCGGAAAATGTGGCTGAGAACTTGACACTCCAGCCAGCCCGTCGCATGACTATCCCACCACATGAAACAGCTGGTTGACAAGACCACCCGCCAATACCGCCAGCGTGACCGTGAAGAGACTGATGGCCGCGGCGCCCCTCCAGCCCAGCTCTTTGCCCAGCACCGTGACGGTGGCGGCGCAGGGGATGTAGATGGCCGTCACCAGCGCGAAGATGAACAGCTGCGAGTTGGTCATGATCAGGTTGAGGTTGTGCTCCACCCCGGCGCTGGCGCCCATGGCGATCGCCAGCGTCACCAGCAGCTGCAGCGCCAGCTCCTTGCGCAGCACACCCATGACCAGCGCCAGGCCGGCGACCGGCGGCAGGCCCATCCAGGTCTCCACCACCGGCGACAGCGGCCGCACCAGGTCGAACAGGTAGCCGCTTTCGTACAGCGCGCCCAGTCCCAGGCTGCCGATGGCGATAATCGGCGCCGCCATCATCACGAATGCCTTGAAGCGGAACCAGGTCTTTTTGATCATGGTCTTGAGATGTGGCCGGCGGAAGGAGAACATCTCCATCACCAGTCCGGTCGACTCCCCGGGCATGATCTTGTTCAGCCCCAGGCCGGCCAGCACCCAGATCACCATGACGATCAGATAGAGGCCAAGCGCCGCCTGCCAGCCGGCATAGAAAGCGACGGCGCCGAAGATCACCGCCGTGCGGGCGCTGCACGGCACCAGGGCGATCATCGTCCCGGCAAGCAGGCGCTCCCGCCTGGTGGTCAGCACCCGCGTGCCGATGATGGCCGGCACATTGCAGCCGGCGCCGGCGACGATGGGAATCATCGCCCGGCCGTGCAGGCCGAATTTGTGCATCACCGAATCGGTGAGGAAAGCCAGAGAGTTCAGGTAGCCGGTATCCTCCAGAAAGGCCAGCACAAAGTAGAAGACCAGCACGAAGGGGACGCCGATGGTAAGGGCCGCTTCAAATCCCTGCGGTATCCACATCAGCGAGCGGCTGACGGCATTGTCGCCGATCAGCGCGAACAGTCCGCTCTGGAGCGGCGGCACGACGTAGCCTTCCCAGATGTTGCTGAGGACATTTGCCAGATCGTTGCCAGCGAAATACATCAGCACGAAGATGAGCCCCAGCACAGCCAGGAGGATAGGAACGCCGCTGACCGGCCCGGTGGTATAGCGCCACAGCCTCTCGCCAAGCCCCGGCTGCTGCTGGGTCTGGGAGGTTATTTCGACTTCCTCGGCGATGGCGGCCGCCAGCAGATGGCGCTCGCCAGCGATGCGGCTGCCTGAAGGCTGTCCATGCTCCTCGGCGATCCGCTGCCGCAGCTTCGCGGCCAGTTCCAGCAGCCGCTGCCATCCCTGCATCGATGCCGCGATCTCCACGAATTCGGGATCGTTCTCCAGCAGCAGCAGCGCCATCGCCCGGTGCGGCAGCTCGTAGGGCTCCTCCACGCCAGCGACGGCAATGGCGGCGGTCAGCTCACCGACCACTTTCTCCACGTCGCGGCCGAAGCTCAGGTCGGGCGGCTCCGGTTTCTTGCGGGTGCGGGCAACGCGCTCGGCCGCCAGCACCAGTTCGTCAAGCCCTTCGCCGCGGTTGGCCACC
>JAJYLK010000004.1 GCA_021787775.1 Actinomycetes bacterium
AGAAGGTGGATTACTTCGGTACTATGGCGTTTGTCGTCGGTCTGGGCTCGCTGGTGCTGGGGATCAACGGCATGGGAACCGACGGGTTTACCCCGATGATCGTCGCTTACCTGGCGGTCGCGGTTGTGTTTCTGGCGATCTTTGCCGTCACCGAGCTTAGGGTCCGGTTCCCGTTGATTGATTTCAACATGTTCAAGAACGGACTGTTCCTGCTGGGAAACGTGACCGGCATGCTTTCCTACTATGTGCTGTTCGGGATTCTCTTCCTGATGCCGTTTTACATGGAGAATGTGCTTAACTTCAGCGCCGGGGTGGCGGGCCTCGTGCTGACGTCGGTGTCGCTTTCCATGGCGATCGTGGCGCCATTCTCGGGAAACATCTCGGACAAATATGGTTCGCGCATCATGACTTCCGCCGGCATGGTGGCAGCCTCGGTCGGCTGCCTGGCGATGATCTTCCTGACTTCAACGACCGCCGTGTGGCTGCTGATCGTCGAGCTTATAATCATCGGCGTTGGCATGGGCATGTTCACGCCGCCCAACAATAGCGCCATCATGGGAGCAGCTCCCAGGGACAAACTCAGCGTGGCCGGCGGCATCCTGAATATGACCAGGTCGCTGGGGTCGATTTTCGGCGTCGCCGTCTCCAGTCTGATATTGGCTACCACGGAGCACAGTTACCTTTCCGGCAAAGGCTTTCCGGTACCCAAACATGTCTTTAGCGGCAATGATATTCCGGTGGTCGACAGGTACGCGGCTTTTCTCCACGGTCTGGAGATTTCGCTGGCTGTCATGCTGGCGCTGACGATCATCGCCACCGTGCTTTCAATCAGCAAGAAAGAGGGCGAAGCGCTTGACTCCGAAGCAGTCAAGGAGTTCGAGGGAATCTGACAGGAATGCAGCTGGACAGAAAAGATACCGGGAGGTAGATTAATAACATGGCCGAGCAATGCCCCTTGACTGAACTGAAAAAGATCCTGCTGGCGACCGATGGCTCGGACGCCAGCGAAGGCGCCGTGCGCGAGGCCATCAGCCTGTCAGGCCGGTGCACCAGCCAGCTGGACGTGGTGCTTGCGGTTGAGACATTTCAGCGGTTTGCCTCGCTGGCGCCCTACGTCGTCGGGCCGATGGCTACCGCGGTCGACGAGCAGGAGCAGGAGGCGCGGAAATACCTCAAAGGTGTGAAGGCGCGGGCCGAGGAGAAGGGCATCGAATGCAACGTTGTCGTCAAGGCCGGCGACCCGTTCAATATCATCGTCGAGGAAGCCCGCAATAGAGGTTCCGAGCTCATCGTCATGGGCCGGCGCGGCCACACCCGTTTCGAGCGCGTGGCCATGGGCAGCGTCACCGCCAAGGTGATCGGCAACATGCCCGGCGACGTGCTGGTGGTTCCCCGGGAAGCCGTGACCGGGTGCAAGCACATCATGGCGGCCACGGATGGTTCGCGCGACGGCGAGACAGCCGTGGCGGAAGCCATCAAGATGGCCAAAAAGTGCGGTGCCCGGCTGCAGGTGCTGTCGGTAGCTCCGTCCCAGGGCCGGACCGGGGAAGCCTCCGAGGCACTGGTCAAGGCGGAGCAGGCGGCCAGCGAGGCGGGCATGGAGATCCAGACCCTGACCGCTACCGGCAAACCTTACGTGGAGATCATCAAGGCAGCGAAAGAAAACAATGCGGACCTGATCGTCGTCGGCCGCCATGGCCACGGCAAGCTGGACCGGCTGCTGATGGGCAGCGTCACCGAACGCGTCGTCGGTCACGCCAGCTGCGCCGTGCTGGTTTCCCGCACTTTCTGAGGCTGCGGCAGCCGCCTCCCTTAGGACCGCATCAAGCGGGCGCTCGCCGGGGAGGGCATCACGGTCATCAGCGTCCTCAAATGGACGGTGCTGGCGATGACCAAATCGCCGTCGCTTGAGGTGGAACAGGGGTGTGAGATAGTCGGCGCCCGGCCGACCTTTGCCCCGCGGGAGAAGAGCCTGATCTCATTCCTCTGTTTCCGTGTCTGGCGATTCCTCTGCGGCGCCGGCGGCCGCGAGAGATGAAAAACGGGCCTGGCGCAAAGCGCCGCCTGGGTGCCAGCTGGCGCTAGTGAAAAAAAACGGGCCCGTCGCTGTCAGCGGCGGGCCCGATGAATGCGGCGGATCTAGCTGGAGCCGCGTCTGCGCAGCAGCACCGCGCCGCCCAGCAGGGACAGCGTGGCGCTCGTCATGATGAGCAACAGGACATCGCTGCCGGTGTTGGGCAGCGTGGTCACGGTGGTCGTGGCCGCGGGCGTTGTGGCTGCCGCTGCTGCCGCAGTGGAATATCCGGCAGTGGCCACCGCCAGGGTAGCAGTCCTGGTGCCGTCCATGGCAAGATTGCCCTGGCTTGAGTCACCGTTGGGATAGATGCCATATTCATCAAGTACGGCGTATTTGGCGGTTACGGTTCCCGACTGCCCGGCTGGCGCGGAGAAAGAGGTCGACAGCTTGCCGCTGGCATCCGCATTGATCGTAGAGCCAAACGCGGTGCCGTTGTTATAGAGCTGGATCGTCGTCAGGGGCACGAAGCCGCTACCATTCAAAGTGGTGCCGTTCACCGACAGGCTAGGCCAGTTGACATTACTCAGGCTCATTACATAAGCTTCGACGTCGGCGATCTGGGACTGGGTCAGGGTGCCGCTGTCACCGAAGGAAGGCATTGGCGCCGGGACGCCGCCGGGATTCGAGCCGTGCTGGATGAAGGGGTCGATGTTCAGCGCGAACCGCGCCGGGTTGGGATCGTACAGCAGCGGATCGATGGAATAACTGGTGTTGGGGTTCTGCACGCTTGCAATTCCCGGATAGGCGAGCGTGGGCTGTCCGGCAGGTCCGTGACACGCGGCACAGCTGGCATCGAATACCGTCAGGCCGCGGGAGGCGCTGCCGAATATGCTGGCCGCAGCTCCAGGAGTGGTGTTGCCGCTGCTGGGAACCGTCGTGGAGGGATTGCCGTTGCTGGCCAGCGCGATTGCGCAAAGCGCCAGCACAAACGCCAACGCCAGGCCGCCGGGTAAGATTAGCCTTGTCCTCATTTTCACCAGTGATCCTTTCTGTTGCGGATTTTACGAAGAAGACTTCCGGGAATTGAGAGCTTTTGGCCCTATAACCTTCCCCGATCCGCCGGTTTCATTATTCCGTCCGGCAGGTCTCCAATTGCCTATCATTATATACTTTCACCGGGCCCGATATCCTTTCACCTGGAGGGCAACCTGTCTTAACTTCCAGGTCAACGGTCGCAACGGGAAGCCTGCCCGGTCCATGATCTGCCGCAGATCATTGCCTCCCAAAATGTGAAGTCGCGGCGAATTATCTCATAAACTCTTGTTTACGTATATTGAGATTGCCAGACGAAAAACAGGAGCCTTCTTGCAGGCCAGCGGTGACTTCTGGGGATGCGTCCTAATACCGGAAAAAACTGAAAGTGAGCACACTGAAAACAAAAGTAGTAAACAGCGTGTATTTCACGTTGTGCTCGGCAAATCCAAAATAAAGCGCTGACACAAGCACGCGTGAGTATGGTGTCAGGATCAGTGCGGCGATGCCGAGGTTCACAAGAAGCTGGGGACTGAGAGCGCCGGCAAATAATTGTTGTGCATCCTGTCGAATAAAATGGAACAGGTTAGTACCGGATATCGGATATGCGAGAGTAAGTCCGCCGGTTTGCAGCCAATGCCAGGCCACGCCGGCAGCAATCAGCGCGATGCTTGTGACCACACCGAAAAGCAGGAGATAACCGATCAGGGTCTCCATGTCAAGGCGCCTGGCATTCCGCGGAATTGGTTGCGCCGTCAAGGTTTCGATTGGTAATTTTTTCAAATTACGCCCGCAATCCCTCTGATTATCATCTCTGCGCCTAGCGCTGCTATCACAAAAAGAAAGAAAACGCGCACAGCAACATTGGAAATACGAACCAGCAAACGTGTGCCGGCGAAGGCGCCAATAACAACGCCGAGGATTACCGGAGCTACCAGGCCCGGATCGATCAACCCGGATGCGAAATAAACGCTGGTGCCGGCCAGAGCCGTAACGCCAATGATCAGATTGCTCGTGGTAGTGGAAACCTTTGGCGGCAGCCCCATTGCCAAGTCGAAAATCAAGACTTTGAGCGCGCCGGCGCCAATGCCCAGCAAACCGGCTGTCAGGCCGGCACCAAACATCAAAGGCCCGCCAATGTAAGCCCGGATGCCCTGATAGCTAACAGTTTTACCTGCTGCTTTGTCATAATAGCTTCCTTTTAATTCCAGCCACCGGGAAAACGCATCCTGATGAGCGGCAGGCTTCCAGCCTTCGCCCTTTTCCAGCAGCAGGGTCGCCCAGGAAGCCAGCAGCACGATTCCAAAAATAAGGAAAAGCGGCTTCCGTGGAGCGGCCAGGGTAATTGCAGCCCCCACCGTGGCGCCTACGATCGTAAACATCTCCAGGAACATGCCTGCCTTGAGATTGGTTATGCGATCACGCACATAGGCTGAGGCAGAGCCGTTTGAGGTGGCAATCACGGATATCATGCTGATGGCAATTGCATTTTTAATATCAACACCGAGAAATGTCAGAGCCGGAACGAGGACAACTCCCCCACCCATGCCGCTCATGGCTCCGATAAAGCCGCCAACTACTGAAATTAAAACAAGCAGTTCAAAGGATATGGTCATTTAGCCACCGAAGTTAGGCTCAAACATTTGCAGGCGTTACGATTATTCCCGTAAAAGACCGTTACCATACCGGCTGGTTCTGCATGCCAAAGATAACGGACCGCCGGACGAAGCAATCTTTCCACTCGTGCTGGCACCTGCCTGTAAATCACATTGCGGGAGAAGAGCTCTGGCTGGAACACTTTGGCAGGGCAGGGATTCTTCTTAAAAGGGGTAAAGGACACAACATGCACAAAAAGAAAAAAATCAGCGAGCTGGGACCGATGAGCGAGGTGCTCGCGCCTGCCTTCGCTCGCCGAGCCATGGGAAAGGGTATTCCCAAATATGTGATGCCCGGAGACGAGATGCTGCCGGAGACGGCATATTTCCTGATTCACGATGAGTTGATGCTGGACGGAAATCCCAGACTGAACCTGGCCACATTTGTCGGTACCTGGATGGAGCCGGAAGCCGATCGTCTGATGCAGGAGTCGCTGAGCAAGAACCTGGCCGACAAGGATGAATATCCCCAAACCGCGGAGATAGAAGCGCGTTGCGTCAACATGATCGCCCGGCTTTGGAATTCACCGGAAGATGAAGAAGCGGTGGGAACCTCCACTATCGGCTCCAGCGAAGCCGCGATGCTGGGCGGCATGGCGCTGCTGAAGAACTGGCGCAAGCGGCGTGAGGCGCAGGGGAAAGCTGCCGACAGGCCAAACATGGTGATGGGAATCAATGTGCAGGTCTGCTGGGAGAAATTCTGCGTCTACTGGGATATCGAGCCGCGATACGTCCCGATGGAGGACGGCCGCTACCACTTGGGCTCACAGGAGGCTGCCGGACTGTGTGACGAGAACACCATCGCCGTCGTGGCCATCATGGGCAGCACATACGATGGCAGCTACGAACCGGTCAAGGAATTGAGTGCCGCGCTTGACAGTTTGCATGAAAATAAGGGCTTGGACATTCCGATCCATGTCGATGCCGCCAGCGGTGGTTTTATCGCTCCTTTCCTGCAGCCGCATCTGGAATGGGACTTTCGGGTGCCCAGGGTTCAATCGATCAACGCTTCCGGGCATAAATACGGCCTGGTCTATCCCGGCGTCGGCTGGATCGTCTGGCGCCACCCGGATGCGCTCCCCGAGGAACTGGTATTTAAAGTGAATTACCTTGGCGGTGAGATGCCCACGTTCTCTCTCAATTTTTCGCGTCCCGGCAGCCAGGTGGTGGCGCAGTATTATAATTTCCTCAGACTGGGCAGGGACGGATACCGTCGCATCCATCAGGCGAGTCAGGACGTGGCGCATTATCTTTCCCTGGGCCTGGCGGCACATGAGGAGATCGAGCTTGTCACCGACGGCAGCGACATTCCCGTGTTCGCTTTCAGGATGACGGAAGCAGCTGAAAAAACCAGAAATTATACGGTTTTCGATATTTCGACGCGGCTTCGCGGCCGCGGCTGGCAGGTACCGGCCTACACCTTTCCCAGAAACTGCGAACATATCGCCGTCCTGCGCATCGTCGTCAAGGAGGGGTTCAACCGCGACCTGGCGGACATGCTGCTCGATGACTTCGAGCGGCAGATGAAATGGTTTAACAAACATCCGGAACACAGGCCGAAAAAGTCGGGCCACAGCTTCAGGCATTGAGTATGGCGATGCTTGCCATGATTGAGCCCGGACAGGGCTTCCATGGAACGCCACAGTGATTATGTCAATTACAAAATCTGGTGGGAAAGGAAAGGAGACGCTTCATAAGAAGCGTCTCCTGATTGATCGTGTTTGTTACTATGACTTTTTCGCTACTTCAGCGGATGGGCGCAGTTTGGACAGAATTTCGCATCCGGCTCAACAGCATGTCCGCAGCTGGAGCAGAAACGGGGAGCATCCTCCTTTTTCTCACCCGGTTCAGTTGCTTCAGCCTCGCTGGCCGGCTCAGCTTCAGGAGCAAGATCGGCGCCCGGCGCTTCTTCCGGGACGAAGTTCTCCGTGGGCGCGGCTGAGTCAGCCACGAAAGCGGGTGTTGCCTTTCCCGACAGATCCGCCGGGTCTGCAGTCGCCTCCGGCGCCGGTTTCAGAACCGTGTCGCTGCCAGAAGCGGGCGACGGTTTGGGTTTGGCTTCGTCCGCTGCTGGAATGCCAGCCTCTGGCCCGGCACTGCCGGTGGCGGCAACGCCGTCTGTTTTGGCAGAGGCAGATCCTGATGCAGGCGACGCGCTGCTCTTCGTGAACTTCGGCTTCAGGATGAAGAAGCCGGCGGTTCCGGCGGCGATCACCGCACCCGCCGCCAGGGCGACCATGAGGTACATCGGATACGGGAAGAGCGGCTGATCCTGTCCGGCGCTTATCTTCGATGTACTTTCAGCAATCATGTCGGATACGTAGGGAAATGCCGGATTTGTATCAGCGATCTCCTTGAGTTTATCCTTGGCGGCGCTATAGTGACCCGCGGAGTAGAGGTCTACCGCCTGATGATACTTTTGTGTCAGGGCGCCCTCCGTGGGCTTGATGTTGGCCTGAGAGAGGAATTCCTGCACCACCGCGGTCGGCACGGCGAAATTGAATCCCTGGACCTCTCCCTGTCCGTTTTCCGCCGGGCTGCCGAAAGTGGTGATGCCGATTACCTCGCCACTGCCGTTGAAGAGCGGCCCGCCGCTGTTGCCGTGCGTGAGGGCGGTATCCATCTGCAGGACGTCCCAACCGCCGGGCATCGTCTTGCGGCCGCTGATGCTGCCGGAAGTAAGCGACGGCTTGATGTTTTGATCGGACTGCTGCAGCGCCGGGTTGAACGTGGCGGCGCCAGGATATCCGAGCGCAAGCGCCTGCTGGCCATCCTGGACGGCGCTGCTATCGCCCAGTGTCACCGTGGGCAGATTACTGGCGTTCACTTTCATGATCGCGACGTCCTTGCCGGGGGTCTCTTCCCCAACCTTGATTATCTCGAGCGGCTGACCTTTCTGCACGGTGCCGATGCCCGGAACGGCGACGCCCATCAACATCTCGCTCTTTGAGCTGGGGTTCTGAACGGTCAGGTCCTGAGCATAGATGTTCGACACGGCGCCAATGAGCTTCTGTTTCTGATCGTCTGTGAGCGTAACGCCCAGTCCGGACTGGAGGTCGCCGATGTCCTTGTTGATCTGATTGGTGAGGCCTATCTCCGCCATCGATGATTTCATTTCGGCGTCGGTCATTTTGACCATATGGGCGTTTGTAACCAGGTAGCCGTCCGGGGTGATGATAAACCCGGTTCCGGATGCGCCGGTTTCCACATGCATCGTCTGGCTGCCGGCGCCAGGAACGATGTAATCCTGCGGGTTTGTCAGAAACTCGTTGACAGCCGCCTGGACCGCGTCGCCCTCGTTCGCGATGGCGCCTGTTTGCACCATCGGCATCAGCTTGTTGATCAGCTTCTGCTCGTCGATGTTCAGGTTGGGGATTGTAATGTCGGCGTCATAAAGTGTCTGTACGAAGACGGTGCCCGGTTTGTTATACTCTGCGACCTTGGTGGAATCCATCGGCGTGGTTTCGTGACTGCTGCGAATGCCCAACGCCAGAAGAACGCCAAATGCCAAGATGAAGAGAACCGATACACCTATTGCGACCCTCGCCCACCTGTTCATCATTTACTCCTTGGGTTGATTTTTACCTTCAAAATCCTTTTCGGTTAAAAAGTGAACCGCCCCGAGTTTACTGGAGACTCGGTTGCCTGGATAACTCTATGTTTTCTCTGCTCGCTTGTCCATAATAATCAGCTTCCAGATCCGCTGGCGGGATGCTGCCGATCGGTTCTAAAAGCCGGCGGTGATTGAACCAGTCTATCCATTCCAGGGTCGCGAACTCAACGTCGTCCAAGTTCTTCCAGGGACCGCGGTTGCGGATAGTTCTGTTTTAAAGAGGCTGATGATCGTTTCCGCAAGAGCGTTGTCGTAGGAATCACCGACCGAGTCGACCGAGCAGGATGCGCCGCTTCCGCCAAACGCTCAGTGTTTTAGCGGATAGACATATATTGAACACCGCGGTTGTTATGATGAATCAGCCCGCCCAGATCTTTGTCAGATCCCGCCCAGATAGCCATCTCCAGGGCGTCGAGCGCCAGGTCGGAGCGCAGCGACGTCGAGGCAAGCCAGCTCATCGGGAACGGTGGTGCGCTTCTTTTTTTGCCCCTTCTTATGCTTTTGTGTATTCATGGCTCCATTTATGGAGCCACCAGGAAAGTCGGGGTGATTCAGTACACAAGATCGCCACAACTTGCATATCTAATGTCATGTGATGCCGGCGCTGCAAAAAGCAGCGGCTGAGAAGATGGACGCTGTCCTGTGTGGTTAAATCTGGGAACCCCAGTGGCTGTCAACTTGGCTGTCAAACGCGGAGTGGCTGAATTTGTGCGGAGAGGGAATTCCACTATTTGCAAGGCTTTCAGTGGTGGCGAGGCCCGGAATTGAACCGGGGACGCCAGGATTTTCAGTCCTGCGCTCTACCAACTGAGCTACCTCGCCGGGGACGGAGAAGTGGCCGGACTCTTGCGGCGGCCAAGCTTCGCGCAGGCGCATTTTAGCGGTTTGCAGCAACAAGTGCAATTGCGGCCGCCGGATGATATTATCATATGCCGCTTCTGTTGCTTTGAGGCCGCCAGGCTCCAATCAGAATTTCTGAACTATGCCTATTAATTCCCATTCGTCAAACACCGATCCCGAAAATACTGCCGATTCCGCTGGCCGCGAGGCGCTTCAGGAGCAGCTGCGCCAGGCCTCGGAGGAACTCGCTGCCGCGCGTGAGCGGATTGCCGCGCTGGAACAGCAGCTACGGGAATATCCCGAGCAGCTGGAGCAAAAGGTGCGTGAGCGCACACGCGAACTGGAGGCCGTCAACCGCATCGCCGCCTCGGTCAGCCGTTCGCTCAACCTGGATGTGATCCTGCGCGAATCGCTTGAGAAAGTGCTGGAGCTCCTGCATCTGGACGTGGGCAGCGTCTTCCTCGTCGACGAGAATAAAAACGAGCTCAACCTGATGGTCCACCGCGGCCTGCCCGAGGACATGATCGCGCAGATGACTGTCAGCCCTATTGGCAGCCGCTGCCCCGGGGTCGTCGCTTTTAAAGGAGAGCCGCTGCTGGTGGAGGATGTCAGCGCTGACGTCAGCGAACACAGCGAGGTGCTGGCCGGCCATCCCGAATTCAACTCACTCGCCGGCATCCCGCTGGAGTCAAAAGGGCGTGTGCGCGGCGTGCTTTGCGTCCTCAGCAGGGAAAAAGGCCGGTTCGGCGACCAGGAGCTGAAACTCCTGGTGACGATCGGCAGCGAGATCGGTGTGGCGATCGAGAACGCCTGGCTGTACGAGAAATCTTATGCGCATTCAAAAAAGATGGAAGAGCTGTCGATGACCGACAGCCTTACGCATCTTTACAACCGCCGCCATTTTTACCGCAAGCTCAAGGAGGAGATGGCGCGGGCACAGCGGCAGCAGCATCCGGTGGCGCTGCTGATGGTCGATCTGGACAATCTCAAGGATTACAACGACCGCTACGGACATCTCAAGGGCGATGAGGCCCTGCGCGGCGTCGCCCAGGCGATCACGGCCAGTATCCGCCAGGACGTCGACACCGGCTATCGTTATGGCGGCGACGAGTTCGCAGTCATCCTGCCTTACAGTGGGCAGGAAGATGCGCTGGTGGTGGCGGAGCGCATTCGTAACACCTTCGAAGACTTTTCCTTCCCGGATACCAGCCTGAGCATCGGCATGGCCGAGCTGGGCGCGGATGAAATGGTTGACGAGTTAGTGACCCGTGCTGATTCGGCCATGTACAAGGCGAAAAACTCAGGCGGCAACCAGGTGCGGCAGGCAGAAGACAATGAGTTGCGCCGGTCTGACGGGCGCAACAAAGACCAGGACGGAGCAATTTGACAAATGACTGATATTTATCAGAATCTGATCAATGGCGAATGGGTCGATTCCGTCTCCGGGGAGACTTTCACGAACATCAATCCTGCCGACAGGGACGATGTCGTCGGCGATTTTCAGGATTCCACGGTAGCGGATATTGAAGCGGCGGTCGCCGCGGCGCAGCAGGCGCGGGCCGGGTGGCGGGCCCTCGGGGCGCCTCGACGGGGAGAGATCCTCGCCCGCGCGGCGCGCCTGATCGACCGCGATCTGGAAAAAATCGCCGCCGGACTCACCCGTGAGGAGGGCAAGACTCTGCCCGAAGCCCGCGGGGAGACAGCGCGCGCTGTCCAGATCTTTGACTATTTTGCCGGCGAGGGCCGGCGCCTGTCCGGCGAGACCACACCTTCGGAGTTCGACCGCACTCTGCTTTATACCGTACGCGAGCCACTCGGCGTCGTCGGGCTGATCACACCGTGGAACTTCCCGGTAGCGATTCCGGCCTGGAAGCTGGCCCCGGCGCTGGTGAGCGGCAATACGGTCGTACTCAAGCCTGCCAGCGGCGCGCCGCTGACGGCGCTTAACATCGTGCGGGCGCTGGAGGAAGCAGGCCTGCCCGCGGGCGTCCTCAACTTCGTCACCGGCTCCGGGTCAGTGGCCGGCGCCGGACTGGTTGCCAGCGGCGCGGTTGCCGGCGTTTCCTTCACCGGCTCCGACACCGTGGGCTGTGGCATCTATGCCCAGGTCACCGGCCGCGGCGGCAAGGCCCAGTGCGAGATGGGCGGTAAAAACCCGCTGATTGTTCTCGCTGATGCCGACATCGACAAGGCGGTCAATCTTGCGATCAACGGCGCCATGTGGTCAACCGGACAGAAATGCACCGCTACCAGCAGGGCGATCGTGCATAAGTCCGTGGTCGAGGAATTCACCGAAAAGCTGCTGGCCGCCGTGGCCGATATCAGGGTGGGCAACGGCGCCGAGGCCGAGACACAGGTTGGGCCCTCCATCGACGAAACCCAGCTGCAGACGGTGCTGCGCTACATCGACATCGGCAAGGAGGAGGGCGCCAGGCTGCTGGCCGGCGGCGGACGCCTGACGCAGCCGCCGCTCGACCGCGGGTTCTTCGTCGCGCCCACTATTTTTGGCGACGTCACGCCGCAGATGCGCATCGCCCAGGAGGAGATCTTCGGGCCGGTGCTCGCTGTCATCGCCGTTGCCGACTTCGAGGCGGCGATGCAGGTGGCCAATTCCGTCCGGTTCGGCCTGAGCGCCTCGATCTGTACGCGTGACCTCGCGCGAGCGATGGAGTTCATCGACCGCATCGAGGCGGGGCTCGTGCATGTGAATTCGCCCACGGTCGGCGCCGAGGTGCAGGTGCCTTTTGGCGGCATGAAGGACTCCAGCACCGGTACGCGCGAGCAGGGCCGGGTGGCGATAGACTTTTATACCGAGATCAAGACGGTTTATCTGGAATACTGATCATCCGGCGCCAGCCGTGGTTGATTGTCAGGAAAGGCGAAACGAGGTTTTATGAAACTGGTGCAGTTCTATACACCCGATCAGGGCACGCGCCTGGGCCTGCTCTATGACGGCCTGGTACACGACCTGACCGAGGTGGAGCCGGCGTATTTCTCCTTTATGGCCCTGCTGGAACGCGCCGGCGGCCAGGCTGCCACGCTGGAGCGGTTCGTGCGCGAGAAGGGGGCCAGAGTGCCGGAGCACGCTATTTATGAGTGGGAAGAACTTGACCGCGTTCCCGATCCTTCTTTTCCGCATCTGCTGGTGCCGATATTTTCAACCGAGGTCTGGGGCTTTGGCGTCACTTATCGGCGCAGCGCTGAGACGCGCGACGCCGATCACCAGGTGCAAAACATGGCAAATATCTATGACCGTGTCTATAACAGCGAGCGCCCCGAGTGTTTCTTCAAGGCGACCGCGGCCCGCTGCGTCGGCCCCAACGGCCACATCGGCATCCGCAGCGATTCGGAGCTGACCGCCACGGAGCCGGAACTGGCGTTTATCCTGGGCGCCAACAAGGAGATCATCGGCTATACAATCTGCAATGACGTCTCCGCCTGGGATCTGGAGCGGCAGAACCCGCTCTATCTGCCGCAATCGAAGATCTACGCCGGCTGCTGCGCCCTGGGTCCCATGGTGGTCACTGCCGCCGAGATCCCCGATCCCTATTCGCTCGGCATCAGCTGCCGCATCCTGCGCGGCGGCGCGGAGATCTTCTCCGGATCGACCAACAGCGGGCTGATCGGACGCACGTTCGAGGAGCTGAATGAATACCTTTACCGCGACAATCCCATCCCGCTGGGCACGGTGGTCTCCACCGGCACTGGCATCATGGTGCCAAACGAACTCTGCCTGCGTGCCGGCGACACAGTTGAGATAGAGATAGAAGGGATCGGCAGATTGTCAAATCCGGTGCGGAAACTCTGACCCGATTCCAGCCGGATGTCAAAGTAGCATCAGGTCCTTAAGCTGCGGCGCAGCCGCGGACGTTCCAGGCGCCGGCAGGCCGCACAGAGCATCCCCGCCAGAATCCTTCTGAGCCGCATGGCTTCTCCCTTTCCCCGTCTTCCATTTGCCCGTGATTGCTGGCAAAGGGGTTCACTTTTTTTCATCCGGTTCCGGGTTCGCCGTAATATGCGTCTTTTCTGCAGATCCAAAACCCGCAGAGACCCGGTTTCGCAGCGAGCGCCGTCAGGCCACGTATCAGGTTTAGAAGCGCCCTTTCCGGGCTAATAATGGTCACAGATGCGCTAACTGGAAAAAAGGAAGGCGGCTGTGAAAATGAGCAGGAGTTCTTTCCGGATGGCTTTGCTGTTGCCCGCGCTGGCGTTGGCGGGAATGATGTTGCTCGGCGGATGCGGATCGCAGGCTCCGGTTTCCAAGACTACCGCGACGCATGTTTCCCCCGGACAGATCTGCGGCGAGGATATTGACCGCAACGGCACTGAATTTATCAATAACGGTGGCTTTGTCAAGGGCATGACCGACTGGCAGACCGTGGACAGGCCCGGGGCTCAGGGCACTGACCTGGCGCAGCTGGTAAATGATCCTTCCTGCGGCACCAGTGTCCTCACGCTCATGCGGCAGGGCGCCGGAAAAGTCAGCGGCCTGCTCGGCCTGGAACAAACGCTGAACGCCGCTAAAGGAAACCTGTCCAGCCTGCAGGTGCAGCTGGTTGCCAGGATCGACCAGCAATATATGACCTCCGATGGCAACCTGGGCGGCGAATCACCGGTGTTCATCACGCTTGATTATGTTACCACCTCGGGACAGGACAAGAGCTGGACTCATGGATTGGTTATCGGCAAGGTGAACTATCCCGGCCGGGACCAGGCTATCCCGGCCGCATACTGGTTTACTTACAAGAGCGAAAATCTGCTGGCGCTGCTGCCCGACCTCGCCTCCGTCCATAAAGTGACGATCGGCGGCAACGGCAACGACTTCGCCAGCCGGATCGCCTTTGTATCGCTGCTGGGAAAGTAATCGGCCCGGATCGCCTTTGTATCGCTGCTGGGAAAGTAATCGGCCCGGATCGGTGAGAGCGGGGCTCTGGTCATCCCGCTGGGTAAGCAGGTCACTGGGTCGGCTGGTCATCAAGTAATTACACGGTGCAAACCTGAGTTTTGCTTCGCCCGTTCTGTTCCCGCCGAGCCTGCCTAACGCGCCGGGGTTGCTACTTCTGCCGGAGATTGCCAATCCTGCGCCGGCGTCCTCTGATCAGGCGTAAGGATAGAGATGGCGTTTGAAGTCGTTCAGCTGACTGAGCAGCTTGTAATGCTTGCGCTCGTCTTCCAGCAGATAGGACAGCAGCTGGCGGATGACGAAATGGCGGCTGTTTTCAAACTCGTCCATCGCCAGCTGGATCGAATCCCGCTCGATGTTGAGATGATCGTCCAGAAGTGTCGAAATGCCGCCCAGCTCCTCGGGTGTGAGGGTGATCGTGCCGTCCAGCGCCTGCAGTATTACTTCCAGCACTTCCTTGTGCTTCATCGAATCGGCGCGGATGATATCGGCAATGGTCCTGACCAGCACGTTGTCAGACGCGTCCTTGAGCGCTTCACAGGACTCGATTGTGACGTCCTCGACCTGCTGCCATTTGCGGATACCCTTTTCGAACTGCTGTTTTTCCTCCACCATGCCTTCGATAGCCATTATGCCCCCCAGATCCGGTTTCTTTAAACGAAATTTCCTTACTGGTCTATATACCCGTTGACCGGTGAATAACGCCTGTAGCCAGGATTTCGCCGCTCTCTGTCCCGCGTGGGGAATTGACCGGTGAATCGCCCGTTGCGAGGTCTCCGGCGCTCTTCCTGTCGCGATGCGGGATGAAGGCTGGTTCACAAAAAGAAAAGACGCTGGCAGGCAGCGTCTTCACAAGATTTTCCGGTGCTCGGCGCCGTGCTAGAAATAGCGCTCCAGCAGGTTGCGCAGCATGGCGGCGTGCCGGGCCTCGTCATGGGCGGCGGTGTCGAACCACGAAGCCATCTCCTTCTGGCCGGCGGTGTCGGCGGTTTTCATGCCTT
>JAJYLK010000182.1 GCA_021787775.1 Actinomycetes bacterium
CCGGTCCTTGATGTAGTTCCAGGACGCCGGCACGATGACCAGCGACAGCAGTGTCGTCAGCAGGATCAGCAGGACGCTGATGCCGTCCACGCCCATGTGGTAACTGGCGCCGAGGCGTTCGATCCAGTTGACTTTCTCAACGAACTGGAAGCTGGCGCTGCTTTGGTCGAACTTCAGCACCATCGCCAGTGACAGGAGGAACGTCGCGCCGGCGGTCACCAGGGCGGTTGACTTGTAAAGTTGCGGGCGGCCGCGCATCAGCGTCAGCATCACCAGCGCGCCCAGCGTCGGCAGGAAGGTCATCACCGTCAGGATGGGAAATCCTGTCTGTTGCTGAAAGCTATACACGTGTCTTGTCCGGATTGCCTTGTCCGCTTGTCATGATCTTGTCCCCATCAGATGTTAAACAGAAGGTAGGCCACCATCAGCGCCAGCAGGCCGAGGAGCATGGAAAACAGATAGCCCTGCACCTTGCCGGACTGGATCGGTCTCAGCAGCCGGCCGGCGCCCATCGCCAGCCAGCCGGCGCCGTTGACGGCGCCGTCGATGACGCCGTCGTCCACGAAGCGCCACAGCCAGCCGCAGAATCCGCGCAGCGGATTGATGATGACGGCGGCATAGATCTCGTCGATGTAATACTTGTTGAGCAGCAGTGTGTACAGCCGCCCGGCGCGCTTGCAGGCGGCGTTTGGCAGCCACGGGCAGCGCTCGTAAAAATGCCAGGCCAGGAGGATGCCGGCGATGCCCACGAGCGCGGAGATCACCATCAGGCTCAGTGTCTGGAGGCCGAACACATGTTCCGTGGCCGGAATGGCGGTTTCGAAGATGCGGTGCAGCAGGTGGTCGATGTGGCCGTTCTCCGGCGGGATTCCCAGCAGGAGGCCGCCGATCACTGTCGGTATCGCCAGCAGGATCAGCGGCACGGTCATCACCGGCGGCGACTCATGCGCGTGGGCGAAGACCTTGGGATCCGTGCGCGGCTCGCCATGGAAGGTCATGAATATCAGCCGGAACGAATAAAAAGCCGTCAGGAATACAGTGATCAGCGCCACGATCCAGAAATACCAGTAGCCTTCGACGAACGCTCCCGCCAGCACGGCGTCCTTGCTGAAGAAGCCGGACAGCCCCGGGAATCCCGATAGCGCGAGGGCGCCAATGACAAAGGTCCAGTAGGTGATTTTTGTCTTGCGTCTCAGGCCGCCCATCTTGCGCATGTCCTGCTCGCCGCCGAGGGCGTGGATCACCGAGCCGGAGCAGAGGAAGAGCAGGCCCTTGAAGAAGCCGTGCGCCAGCAGGTGGAATATGGCCGCTGTCCAGGCGCCGACGCCGAGAGCGAGAAACATGTAGCCGAGCTGGCTGATGGTGGAGTACGCCAGCACTTTCTTGATGTCATTCTGCACCATGGCGATTGTGCCGGCGAAGATGGCGGTGAAGGTGCCGATAATGGCCACAACCATCATGGCCGTATGCGACTGGGCAAAGAGGGGATTGGAGCGGGCCACCATGTAGACGCCGGCGTTGACCATGGTGGCGGCGTGGATCAGCGAGCTGACCGGCGTGGGGCCCTCCATGGCGTCCGGGAGCCACACGTGCAGCGGGAACTGGGCGCTCTTGCCGATGGCGCCCGTGAATAGCAGCAGGCAGATGGCGGTCGCCATGCCGCCGCTCAGGGTGCCGGCGGAGGCGAAGACGCCGCTGTAGCTGAGCGTGCCCAGGGTGATGAAGATCAGCATGATCCCCAGGCTGAATCCGAAGTCCCCGACGCGGTTGACCAGAAACGCTTTCATGCCCGCATTGGCGGCGCTGCGCTTGGGGAACCAGAAAGCGATCAGCAGATAGGAGCACAGGCCAACAGCTTCCCAGAACACGTATAGCAGCAGGTAATTGTTCGCCAGCACCAGCATGAACATCGAGAACATGAACAGGTTGATGTAGGCGAAGAAGCGGTAATAACCCTTGTCCCCGTGCATGTAGCCGATGGAATAGACATGCACCATGAAGCCGACGGTGGATACCACCAGCAGCATGACCGCGGTCAGCTGGTCCACCAGGAAGCCGATGTCGACGCTGAATCTGCCGACGGCGATCCAGGAATACAGCTGCCACGAGAGCGTCTGGCCGCGCTCCACTTCCACCAGCACGTACATGCTCAGCAGCCAGCTGATGCCGACCGCGGCCACCGATACGTAGTGGCTTCTCTCTTTCAGGTAGCGACGACCGAGCAGTCCCGTGAAAGCAAAGGACAGCAGCGGCAGCAGCGGTATGAGCAGGACGGCGGCTTTCACGCCGTCGCCCCGGCCTGGTCATGTCTGCGAGTCGTGGTCAGGCTCATCCTTTCAGCTCGTCCAGCTCGTCAACGTCCAGCCGTTCGCGGAGGCGGTACATCGCGATACCGATCGCCAGGCCGATGGCGACCTCCGCCGCCGCCACCGCCAGCACGAAAAAAACGAAGACTTCGCCCCGCCCGGGAGTGCCGGGCGAGTAGTTGGAGAACGCCACCAGCGCGATGTTGACCGCATTGAGCATCAGCTCCAGGCTCATCACCACGACGATGACGCTGCGGCGGGCCATCACGCCCCAGGCGCCGATGGCGAACAGGGCCACGGACAGAGCCAGGTAATGCTGCAGCGGCGTCATCTGCGCCTCTCCCGCCGCGCCAGCAGGATGGCGCCGACGATGGCGACCAGCAGCACCAGGGAAACAAGCTCGAAGGGGAAGGCATACTGGTCGAACAGCAGGTTGGAAAGGTCGCTGGTGCCGGGATTCTGGGGTCCCGGTGCCGTGCTGAAACTGGCGCGGGAGAGCACCACCGCCATCGTTACCGCCAGCGCCAGGGCGGCGGGCAGCGCCGGCCAAGCCTGCCGGTGAAAAAAGAGCCTGATCTCGCCGCTGCGCTGGCGGGTGAGCATGATGGCGAACATGATCAGGATCGAGATCGCGCCCACATAGATCAGCACCTGGGAAATAGCCAGCAGCTCCGCGTTCAGGGTGACGAACACCGCGGCC
>JAJYLK010000005.1 GCA_021787775.1 Actinomycetes bacterium
GTCCTCAACGAGATCGACAACAAGGTGGAGAACATCAAGATCACACTGCAAGGCCCGCATATCAACTTCGACGAGGTTGCCGCGGTGGTCCAGGAGAGCGGTGGCAGCATCCACAGCATCGACAAAGTGTCGACTGGACGCGAACTGATCGAGGAGGCCAACACTCCGCAGGATATCACCGCGCGCTGGATGAGGTAATAATGGGGTATCCCCTCTCTCCTTGAAACTGCCCAGCATCCGCACCCTGCGTGAATATCACCGCATCGCCCGCGTGGGCGAGATTGCGCGGCGATATTTCGCCCTCAACGCCTTCGATGGCGCGCTGACGATCCTGGGTGTCCTCGTAGGAGGATACTTCGGCCAGATCCGCAGCGCCGGCTCGGTGATCACGCTGGTGCTGACGGCGTCATTCGCCATCGGCATCTCCGGATTCTACGGCGCCTACATGATCGAGCGCGCCGAGCGGCGGCGGGCGCTGGCGGAGCTGGAGAAGTCGACGCTCAGCAGCCTGAAGGACACCGAGATCGGACACGCGTCGGTATACGCCACGATCGTCGTCTCCCTGGTGGACGGCCTCTCCCCCTTCGCCGCCTCCCTGATCGCGGTGTCGCCGTTCTTCTTCGGCAGCGCCATGGACATCGAGCGCGAGTTCTACGCCGCCTTTGCGCTGGCGTTCGCGGAGCTGTTCGGGCTGGGTGTCTTCCTGGGAGTGATCTCGCGGGAGAAGGTCGTCTTCTCCGGTGTGAAGATGGTGCTGGCCGGCCTTTTATGCGTGCTGGTGGGTTACCTGCTCAGAGGCGCCGCGCTCTAGATTTGTCCGCGGCAAGGATTTTGACATGACCGATATTTCCAAAGATACTGAGACCGCGACGCTGCTGGAAGGGCTGAACGAGCCGCAGCGGCGCGCCGTGACGAGCCCCGGCGGCCCGCTACTGGTGCTGGCCGGCGCCGGCAGCGGCAAGACCCGCGTACTGACGCACCGCGTGGCGTTTCTGATCACGACCCAGGGCGTGCGGCCGCATGAGATCATGGCGATCACCTTCACCAACAAGGCGGCCAGCGAGATGAAGGAGCGCATCGAGACGCTGGTGGGACCGATCGCGCGCACGATGTGGGTCAGCACCTTCCACGCCGCGTGCGCCCGCATCCTCCGCAGGGAGGCGCCGGTGCTGGGATACCGGCAGAACTTCACCATCTATGACTCCGGCGACCAGGTGCGCCTGGTCAAGAAGTGCCTGACAGAGCTCGACTTCGATGTCAAACGTTTTCCGCCCAAGGGCGTGCACGCGGTCATCTCCTCGGCCAAGAACCGGCTGCTGGACGCCGAGGCGTTCGCGGAGATGGTCGACAGCTTCTTCGATGATACCGTCGCCAGGACCTACGAGCTTTACCAGAAGAAGCTTTTCGCCAACAACGCCATGGATTTCGACGACCTGCTGATGCGCACCGTCGATCTCTTCCACCGCTTCCCGGAGCGGCTCGACCATTACCGGCATTCGTTTCGCCACATCCTCGTGGACGAATACCAGGACACCAACCATGCCCAGTACAGCCTCGTAAACATGCTCGGCAGCGAACACCGCAATGTCTGCGTCGTCGGCGACGACGACCAGAGCATCTACTCCTGGCGCGGCGCCGACATCCGGAACATCCTCGATTTCGAGAAGGACTATCCCGAGGCGGAGGTGATCAAGCTGGAGCAGAACTACCGCTCGACGCAGACGATCCTCAGCGCCGCCAACCACGTCATCACCAATAATCGCGACCGCAAGAGCAAGGAGCTTTGGACGGCGCTGGGCCAGGGCAATCCCGTGCGCATCGCCGAGCTCGAGGACGAGCACACCGAGGCGCGCTTCGTCGCCGGCGAGGTTTCCAGCCTCGAGCATGAGGAGGATTTCGGCCACGGCGAGATCGCTGTCTTCTACCGTGTAAACGCGCAGTCGCGGGTCCTGGAGGACACTTTTATCCGTTACGGTATCCCTTACCGCGTCGTCGGCGGCACCAGGTTTTACGAGCGCGCCGAGATCAAGGACGCGCTCGCCTACCTGCTGGTGATCGACAATCCGGCCGATTCTGTCAGCTTCGCCCGCATCGTCAACACACCCAAGCGCGGCATCGGCACGGCCACGGTCATGGCGCTGACGCGCTTTGCCGACGCTGAGGGCCTGTCACTGATGGAAGCCGCCGAGCGCGCCGGCGAGATCGCCGATCTGCGGCCCGCGGCGGTGCAAGCGCTGAACGCCTTCAGCCGGCAGATGGTGGAGCTGGCCGCCACCGCGGCGGCGGCGCCGGTGGCCGAGACGCTGGAGGAGGCGCTGACCGGCAGCGGCTATATCGAGGCGCTGCACTCGGAGCGCACGGTCGAGGCGGAGGGCCGCATCGAGAACCTGATGGAACTGGTTAGCGTCGCCGAGGAATATGACCGCCGCGCTCCCCAGGGTTCGCTCAGCGAATTCCTGCAGGAGATCTCGCTGTACACCGACATGGACAAGCTGGCGGAGCCATCGGAGGCGGTGACGCTGATGACGCTGCATAACGCCAAGGGGCTGGAATTCCCGGTGGTGTTCATCGTCGGCGCCGAGGAAGGGGTCTTTCCCCACTCCCGCTCGCTCGAGGAGCAGAATCTCGAAGAGGAGCGCCGCCTGTGCTACGTAGGCATGACCCGGGCGATGCAGCGGCTGTACTTCACGCATGCCAGCACGCGCAACCTTTACGGCGCCCGCAGCTACAACATGGCCTCCCGTTTCATCGCCGAGCTGCCGGACGAACTGGTGAAGGTGGAGACGCCGCGCAGCAGAGCCCGGTACGGCGGCAACGGCGGTTTTACCGGCGCGGGCCTGGGGGCCGGAGTACACGAGGGCAGCGGCGAAGTCGACCGGGTGGTGCCGGAGTTCTTCCATGAGGGAGACCGGGTGGTGCATGCCGTCTTCGGCAAGGGAGTCGTCATCGGCGTCGAGGCGGGTGGAACCGTGGCGGTCAGGTTCGACCTGGACAGCAGCGAGCGCAAGCTGATGGTTGAGTACGCGCCCCTGAGGAAAGCCTGACAGCAGGCCGATCATGGCCGGTGCAGGCGTAGCCGCCGCCCGCTCCAAGCCCGGGCAGGAGTTCCTAGCGGCAGCCCCAGGATTCCATCTCCATCTTCTCCCTGAGCGCGGCCATCGCCGCTTCGCCCTCCTTGAGCAGCCCCCGCTCATCTTCCAGCCGCGAAGGCTTGATACGCAGAACCCACCCTTCGCCATACGGGTCGTCATTGACCAGCCTGGGGTTGGCCAGCGCGGCATCGTTGAGCTCGATGATCCTGCCTGACAGCGGCGCGTTGATCGGGCCGACATACTTGCCGCTCTCAATGATCGCTGCCCGCTTTCCGAGCTTGACGTCTTCCCCCACCCTGCGCGGCCGCAGGTATAGTATGCTGCCAGCGATGTGCTGGCTGACGTCGGTGAGGCCGGCAGTGATGCTGCCGTCGTCGTCGAACCGGACCCACATCTGGTCCTCGACGTCGTAGAGGATGCCTTCCTCCGGAAAATTGCAGCCTTCAATCTGTGCCATGATCCCCCTTGCAGGATATGCCCGTCGCCGCGGTCAGTAATGGCAATCCCGGTGAACCGCTACGGTCCAGCCGAGGCGATTCTATTGCCGGTCAGTGCGCTTGTCAAACTGGAGCCGCCCCCTGAAATACAGCGCCACGTTAACCAGGCCGATCAGCGCCGGCACTTCCACCAGCGGGCCGATCACGGCCGCGAACGCCTGTCCGGAGCCAAGCCCAAAGACGGCCACCGCCACGGCGATCGCCAGCTCGAAATTATTGGAGGCCGCCGTGAACGAGAGCGTGGCTGTCTGCCGGTAATCGGCCCCGGCGCGCCGGCCCATCCAGAAGCTGATGAAGAACATGATGACGAAGTAGATCAGCAGCGGCGCGGCGATACGCACGACGTCAAATGGCAGCTCGACGATGACCTGGCCTTTGAGCGTGAACATCACCAGGATGGTAAACAGCAGCGCCACCAGAGTCACGGGGCTGATACGCGGAATGAACCGGGTTTCATACCACTGCCGGCCTTTGAGCCTGAGCAGAAGGAAGCGCGTGATGACCCCCGCAGCGAACGGTATGCCGAGGTAGATGGCGACGCTTTGGGCGATCTCCCCCATGCCGGCGGCCACGGCGGCACCCTGCAGACCCAGCCATCCTGGCAGCACGGACAGGAAGATGTAGGCATAGACGGAGTAGAAGAGCACCTGGAAGACGGAGTTGAGCGCCACCAGCCCGGCCGCGTATTCGCTGTCGCCTCCCGCCAGCTCGTTCCAGACGATGACCATGGCGATGCAGCGCGCCAGGCCGACGAGGATCAGCCCCTGCATGTACGCGGGCCTGTCACCCAGCAGCAGTGCCGCCAGAACGAACATCAACACCGGGCCCACGATCCAGTTCTGCAGCAGCGACAGCGCCAGCACGCGGCCATTGCCAAATACCCGTCCCATCTGTTCGTAACGCACCTTTGCCAGCGGCGGGTACATCATGATGATCAGGCCGGCGGCGACCGGTATCGACGTCGTGCCCCATGAGAGGCGGCCGATGACGCCAGACGCACGCGGGTACGCGTATCCAAGCGTCACGGCCATGGCCATCGTCAGGAATATCCAGAGTGTCAGGAAACGGTCCAGGAAGGACAGGCTCAGCCGCGCCGCGGGCGCGCAGACACCCGTTTCCTCGACCCAGCCGTCCGACGGGTCAGGCACAGCTGTTCCCCGTGTCGTCTGTTTTGAGCGCCGCCAGCCGCCTGCGGTCGGCCCGCACACGCGGGTCGTCTTCAAGCCAACCCAGCAGCAGCGCCAGCACCGGCGCAGCATAAGGATTTCCCTGGCGCCGGGCCGACAGGGAATAATAGGCCCAGCGTCCTTCCCTGCGGGCGCTGATAAGGCCCGCCGTGCGCAGGACCCTGAGGTGGCCGGAAACGGTGGACTGGCCCAGTCTGAGCGTGTCGATCAGCTGGCAGACGCACAGCTCCCCGCCCTCGAGCAGCTTGAGGATGCGCGCCCGCGAAGGGTCGCCGGCGGCTTTAAGGACGGTTTCGTAATCTTCGATCATGATGGTGGCAGCGGCAGGCGGATATTATTAGGACGCATATCGTTATACACCGATACGTCCGTCTTCCGGAAAAGTAATATATCGTCATACGCCGATATATTACTCGATGCTGGCGGCGCGGTCAAGCCCGACCGGGAAACTAGAAGTACATCACCTTGTCCACATTCATGATCAGGTCGATGACGCTGGCAGCGCCACGCAGCTGGCAGCCATCCACGATGTCGTCAAGCGTCAGCCCCTCGGCTTCCATCGCCTGGGCGCAGGCATAGAAGCTCACCCCCGCATCGCGGGCGCGGTCAAGCCAGTTTTTCAGCGTCACGCCGCTTCCAGGGACCATTTCCACCTGTTCGGCGGCGCCTTTCTTCAGTTGCGTGACCCCTTCCATCATGAACCAGACATGGGCCTCCATATCCATGGCGGCTACAGTGGTGGCGATGTAAAGCGGCGCGAAGGTGCGCCGCGGTTCGCGCAGACCGCTGGTCTGCAGGATGAGGATCGAACCGCCGGAATCTGATATGCCCGGGCTGTTGCCGTTCATGTCCCCCCGATCTTTCTCACTTTTGGCGCTCTGCGGTTGAAATCTACACCCGGTTTTCGAGGGTGTCAAACAGCTGCCGGCTGCGGCCGGTCACGCGTTTCGGGCCGTCGCCGCGGGGGAAAGTGACGTATATCAAACACGCGGGCTCTCTGGCAGGGGATAATTGTGGAGTCAGGCCAGCCAGCCGGGAAACCACCAGTGCGGAACAGGCCATGAGCACACAATTCAAGGAATTCATCAATGCTGTCCGGTCGATCCGGATGCGTGAACCGCTGGCGGCAGCGCTGGGCGCGTTTGCTCCGGGAGAGGACTCGGTCGAATTCACCCTGGCCGACGTGATCAAGGCCGCCGGCCATGCCTGTCCGACGGTGGTCGGCTCCTTCATCACCCTGCGGGAGGCGCTGGCGCGGCTTTACCCGGAGGATGTCCCCGTGCGGGGCGAGATCGAAGTGATAGTGTTCGGCGCGCCCGGTGAGGGCGTCTACGGCGTGATGGCTCAGGTGTTCGGCCTGGTTACCGGCGCCGCGCCGGAGACCGGATTCAAGGGTCTGGGAACGCGTTTCAGCCGCAAGGACCTGCTAGGATTCTGCCCCGGCGACGGTGCGCCCGAGGCACGCTTCCGCTTCACCCGGAAGGATACCGGCCGCTCCGTAGTGGCCAGATTCCGACCCTGGAACATCCCCTTCGCCAGCCAGAAGGCATCCCGGATGGCGGCGCTGATGGAACAGGTGGTTGCTGGCAGCGCCGGCAGCGGCGAGCTGAACGAGTTCCAGGAGCTCTGGAGCGAGAAGCTAAAGGGGATGCTGGCCGGAGAGGGAATGAGCACCTGGCTGCATCTGGAGGAAGAGTCCGCTGCGGCCGGAGCGCCGGTTTCGCCGTGACAGGCGCCGGACCCCGTGCCCGCCGGCGGGTACTGCCCAGGGAGCATGGCGCCTGGGCGATGCTGCTGCTTCCCTTCGCCGCCGGCGCGGCGATCGGCGGTTTTTCCCGGGCCAGCGCACTTTCCTTCGCGGCCATAATGCTGCTGTTTCTGGCGCGGCCGGCGATGAGCGGCTGGCTTGCGGCAGGACGCCACTCACGCTCTGGCGCCAGGGTGCCGGTTCCGGCCGCCGCGGTCGTCATGACGGTTGCGGCGCTGCTGCTCTTCATCTGGCTGCTGCTCTTCGAATCTCTTAAAGGCCTGTTTTGGCTGGGCGCGGCGGCGCTCCTGCTCGCATTCCATGAGACGCTCCGCACACGGGCGCCGCGCTCCCAGGCCGCCGAACTGGCGGGTGTTGGCGTGCTGACCATGAGCGCACCGCTGGCTTTTTACGCGGGCAGCGGTCATCTGGGCACCGAAGCGGGCTGGCTCTGGTTTCTTAGCGCCGGCTATTTCGCCATCAGCGTGTTCCACGTCCGCCTGAAAGTTGTCGCAGCAGGCAGGCGCGGCGCCCGCGGCACGCGCCAACGTGTTGCCCAGGCGAGGCTGACCCTGGCCTATCTCGTCTTCCTGTGGGCGGCGCTCGTTTTCCTGGCGGCGGCAGGCGTGATCCCGGTCGCGGCGCCGCTGGCATACGTGCCGGCCAGCGTATACGTCATCGCAAGTTTCCCGAAGCTGGGATCGAAACTGAAGCTGCGCCGCGAGGGCGCAGTGCAGATCGCGCTGGCGCTGGCGTTCTGCCTTTTGCTGATCGCCGGCTACCGCGTCTAGCGTACCGGTTTGACGGCGGAACCTGCGCGCTGATATCGTTGCCGGTGGAAACAAATAATGGCCAGGTGCCCTTCGCTTTTCAGGGAGAATAGGGAAGCCGGTGAGATTCCGGCGCGGGCCCGCCGCTGTAACCGGGGAAGTAGTTTTTCCACCGCCACTGGACCTCCGGTCCGGGAAGGCGCGGAAATGATGTAGACCCCGGGAGCCAGAAGACCTGCCAGGCCGATTTCAAGCAGCCGCTCTTCGTGGACGAAAGAGGGCCGGCCACCGGTCTGTCCTTTACTACCCCACCGCCCGCGGTGGGGTTTTGTCATTTCAGGGAGCGGCCTGACGCAGGAGGAATTTGATGGCAACACAGCTGGAACAGGCACGGGCCGGCAAGATCACGGCCGAGATGGAAGCGGTGGCCGCGCATGACGGCATGACGCCGGAGCAGATCAGGCAGGGGGTCGAGGAAGGCGCCATCGTCGTCGTGTCGGGGAACGGCCGCGCCGGTGTAGCCATCGGGATCGGCCGCGGCCTCAGCACAAAAGTCAACGCCAGCATCGGCACATCCTCAGATCTACTCGATGTGGAGCTCGAGCTGGAAAAGGCCGCCGTCGCACAGAAGAGCGGCGCCGACACGCTCATGGAGCTCAGCACGGCAGGCGACCTGGATGACATCCGCCGCCGGGTGCTCGCCGCGGTGACGCTGCCGGTAGGCAATGTGCCGCTCTACCAGGCCAGCCACGAGGCCACGGCGCGGCACGGCTCCAGCATGGGGATGACGGACGACCTGCTGTTCGAACTGGTGGAGCGGCAGGCGCGCGACGGCATCGGTTTCATGGCCGTACACTGCGGCGTCAACAGGCTGACGCTGACGACGCTGAAGGCGCAGGGAGGGCGCAGCGGCGGCCTCGTCAGCCGCGGCGGCGCGTTCATGTCCGCCTGGATGTCGCAACATGACTGCGAGAACCCGCTCTACGAGCAGTTCGATCGCCTCATTGATATCCTGCATGAATATGACGTAGTTCTCAGCCTGGGCAACGGCATGCGCGCCGGCGCCATCGCCGACGCCACCGACAAGGCGCAGATCCAGGAGTTGCTGGTGAACGCCGCCCTGGCCGACCGTGCCCGGGAAGCGGGCGTGCAGGCGATGCTCGAGGGCCCGGGGCACATTCCCATCGATGAGATCGAGGCAAACGTCATCCTGGAGAAGCGCTTGAGTGGCGGCAAACCGTTCTACATGCTGGGGCCGATTACTACTGATATCGCCCCTGGCTACGATCACATCACCGCCGCCATCGGCTCCGCCTGGGCCGCTGCCTACGGCACCGACTTCATCTGTTATGTGACGCCCGCCGAGCACCTCGGCCTCCCCTATCCCGATGATGTGCGCCAGGGCGTGATGGCGGCGCGTATCGCCGCGCATGTGGGTGACATGGTCAAGCTGGGCCGCCGCGAGCGCGACCTGAAGATGGGTAACGCCCGCCGCGATCTGGATTGGGCGGGTCAGTTCGCGCTGGCGCTCGACCCTGAGCGGGCGCGCGAAGTGCGCGACCTCAGGCCCGGCTCCGGCAGCGAAGGCTGCAGCATGTGCGGCGACCAGTGCGCGCTCAAGGTGGGCGAAGCTGCCTGCAGTTAAAAAGGCTGCTTCCCCCCATAATGCATTATCGACAGCGAACCGGGTGAAAAAGTAAGGGCCGGTCTTGCACCTTGCAAGGCCGGCCCCTCAATTTACATGGAATGCTATCTCCCTAGAACGCCAGGGTAATGCTGGCATGGGCTGCATATTCAAGATATGCCGCCGCACCGATTGCCGGTTCAGACTCCGGAATCAGGTCCGCCTGCCGGATACCCATCATGTCCATCGAAGGCTGACATGGCCATAACTTCACGTCACCTTCGTGGCATATCTCTATAAGCTCAGGAATGGTTGGCCAGTTGATCTTCTTGATCATACCTTTCATCATCGAGGTCGCCATCGCGGTCATGCCGGGAATCGCCCCAACGATGTTAGGCACAGGCATCGGCATCGCGGGATTAGCCAGAGGCGCAACCTTGAGATTGGCATATTTTTTCTTCTCCAGAATACTGATTCCATACAAAGTAAAGAATATGCCGGCTTCCATGTCCATTGAAACCGCGGTGCTGGCCAGAATAAGAGGCGCATAGGCCATTTCCAGCGTTCCCTTGGTTGCAATGATGGCTATTCTATCTGCCATTAAAAGATCACTTTCCTTTCCTTACGAAGAAGTGGAACACTTCCCCGCCATCTTCCTCGGTCGAGCCGAGAAATTCGTGGCCGGCCCGCTTGGCCCATGCGGGCATGTCGCCCTTGGAGCCGGCATCGGTTCCGACAATCTCCAGCACCTGGCCCACCTCGATGGTCTCCATCGCCTTTTTTGCCTTGACGACGGGCATCGGGCAGCATAATCCCTTTACATCAAGAACTGAATCGGGTTTTACGTCGACTACGTCTCCCATCTATCCTCCCAATCGGTTGACATTCCGATATTGGATGCCAGACCGCCTAAAGATGATCCGGCCTTTCCCAATACCTTTCTAACAGTAACACAAACTCGATAAAACAAGGCCATGGCTTTCTTCGATACCACCTCCTGGCGGGAGGATATCATTCCCGGACGGCTCAAGCCAATCTTGAGCCTGGCGGATCCGAATAAAACCATTGTCGCCTCTTTTAAAAGATTATCACCATCTGGCTAAAGATGCACGTATTCGAATATACATGAGAATGCATCCGGGCTGCGGCCACCTGTAGCGGCCGCGTCCGGTCCGCTCCCCGGAAAGTCGGGCATCTCTCGCCCGTCTCCTCTGCCCTCCTGCCGGGAGCCACCGGATTGTGTGGCTCTGGCTAGGAATTACCGGTTGGGCTATAATTTTCCCACCGGCAAAATAAACTGAAGGGATTTAAATGATCAGGAAGCTGCTGTTATCAGCGGGCGTGGGAGTGGTTCTGTTAGTGGCCTTTACCGCCTTGACGGGGTGCAGCAGTCTGCCAGACAATGCCGCCGCCTCGGTCAACGGCGTGATTATCACCAAGGATGCCGTCACGAACCGGATCCGGGTCATAGCCGGCATGTCGCCCGGCTTTGTGCCCTCGGATACCAAGAGCAAGGCTTATAACGATATCCAGCGGGATGTCACCACGGAGCTGGTGGCTGAACAGCTGCTGCTCCAGGAGACTGCCAAGCGCAACATCTCCGTGAGCGACGACGAAGTTAACAAGGCCCTGGCCCAGGTAGTGGAAGACCAGTATTACGGCAACGAGCAGAAGATGGAGGACGATTTCAAGAAGCGCAACATCTCGGTGGACGATCTGCGCGAGAACCTGAAGCTGACTTTGTTGCGCCAGAAGCTGATGGACTCTCTCAAGGCGGAAGTGCCTGTGTCCGAAGCCGACGTCCAGGCCGCCTATAACCAGGGCAAGGCCAATTACGTGCATCCGGAGCGGCGCCAGGTCCGGCAGATAGTGACTGCCAGCCAGCAGGCGGCGCAGCAGGCGCTGGCGCAGATATCGAGTGGCGAGGACTTCGCCACTGTGGCCGGCCAGGTTTCGGTGGATGCCGGCACAAAGAGCAAGGGCGGCCTCGTGGGACTCGTCGAGCAGAGCGCGCTGCCGCCGGCAGTCGGCCAGCAGGTCTTTGCGCTGAAGGCCGGCGAGACTTCGGGCGCCTTCCAGTCGGGGACGAACTGGTACATCGTTAAGGTCGACCTGGTCCAGCCGGCCCAGAACCAGACCTTCGACCAGGTCAAGGCCCAGCTGACCCAGGACCTGGCGAATCAGAAGCTCGCACAACACTACAAGGACTTCTCCAACCAGGTTCACCAGAACACCGACATCGAATATGCGGATGATTATTCGCCCCGGACGGATACCTCGACCGGCAATACCCAAACGGGAGCGCAGACAGTGCCCTCCTCGGGACTCAACCCCTAGGAGGTCTCCACCTTCAGCGCAGGCGTTTCCGCCAGTCAACGAGCACCAGTGAACGCGCCGGCCTTAGAGCCGGCGCGTCTCTTGTTGGCTGCCAGCCGGAGTGATAAAATCAACATCCTTCCGCTTGGCGTTTCGGGGCACGAGTGCCAGCAATTATTCGAATTTTTGAAGCACTGCCCCCCAGCTATAGTAGTTTTACGGCAACAAAGAATCATTTGAACGGTCTCATCCCGGCAAAAGTTCTGGGGGGCAATGCAGGCTGCAATCGAAATAGAAGGTTTGACCAAGACTTATGGCACCGGACCAGGCGCGGTCACGCCGGTCGATGACCTGAATCTGACCGTCGCGTCAGGAGAGATTTTCGGGCTTCTGGGTCCCAATGGCGCCGGCAAGACCACGACCATCAGGATGCTGGCCGGCCTGGTCTTCCCCACCTCCGGTTCGGCTTCGCTGCTGGGCAACCCCGTCGGCCACGTTCAGACCAGGGCGCGGATCGGCTATCTTCCCGAATCGATCAGCATGAACACCTTCATGCGCGCCGCTGAATATCTGGACTTCCACGCGCGCCTGTACGGCATGGGCGCCGCCCGGCGGCGGCAAAAAGTTGCCGACGTCCTGGAGCAGACGGGATTGAGCGCGAACGCGGAATCGCGTGTCAGGAATTTTTCGCGCGGGATGATGCAGCGGATGGCGCTTGCCCAGGCGATCATCAACGAGCCGGAGCTGCTGCTTCTGGACGAGCCGGCTTCGGCGCTGGACCCAATCGGCCGCCGCGAGCTGCGGGAGATCATCATCCGCATGCGCGACCGCGGCACTACCGTCTTTATTAATTCCCATCTGCTGTCAGAAGTAGAGATGATCTGTACTCGCATCGGCATCATGAACCGCGGCCGGCTGATCAGGATCGACGAGCTGGGAGCTATCATCAGGCCGGTGCAGGTCGTCGCGGTGAAGGCGGACGGGCTCTCCGCGAAGGCAAAGGCCAGCATAGAGGAACTGGCGGCGAAGGTGGATTTCGCGGCCGGCGGCTTCACCGCGGTACTGGAGAACGATGAGGAGATCGCGCGGCTGGCCGAGATAATCATCACGAGCGGCGCTGTGCTAAAGGAGTTGTCGCCGCGCAACATGACGCTGGAAGCGGCATTCCTCGAAGAGATCGCGGCGGCCGAACGATCATGAAGACGCGCGCGCTCGCCATTTATACGGTCCGGCATACGCTCAGGTCAAAGAGCATGCTCGCCGGTCTGGCTGTGAGCCTGCTCTACCTGGCGGCCATCCCGCTGCTCAGCACCGCTGGTGGCGGTGGTGCGATGACCGGCGCCGGCAACAGGAACGTCGCCGGCGTCCAGTTTCTCAATTTCGCCCTGGGCGGCCTGAACCTGATCGGCATGTTCATGGCGGTGTTCGTCTCGCTGGGCTCCGTTCATGACGCGATCGAGCGCGGCACGATGGCAGCCCTCGTCACCAAGCCGATGCGTCGCAGCCAGGTGGTTCTCGGCAGATGGGCCGGTTACGCGCTGCTGATGATCGGCTACGTGCTCATTATCGGCCTCTCCCTCTGGCTCACGGTCGCGCTCGATACCGGTCAGCCATTCTGGAGCTACCTCCCGGCCCTGGGGCTTGCCTGTCTCAACGTGGTGACCATGGTGACGCTGACTTACGCCATCTCCGTATTCATGCCCGCAGCCGCCAACGCCATCTTCGCCTTCCTCATATTCGGGGTGACGGCGAGCCTGAGCCTGCTGAACATCGCCGGCGCCGGCGACGGGATCGGAATGCGGATCGTGGGCAACCTGTTCCGGCTGTCGCTGCCTGTCGGTGAGGTGGGTGACCAGATGCGGCGGTTCCTCCGGTTCAAGCCACGGACTGCACCGATAGCACCCGCGTACCTGGTCCCCCGTGGCTGGTCCTTTCTATACGAGATCGTTTACGTTGGAGCGCTGTTGCTGCTGGTGGTGACGGTTTTCGGCAGCAAGGATCTGGATTAACCCCTGATCTTCCGAAAGGCGGCTATAAGCCCGTAACAGCCGGTCATCATCATGTCGCCGAACGGGGAGATGAAATCCAGACTGAGGTCTGCGCCACGAAACAGTTCCCGCCGCGGACCGGTAACCCTGATCGGCGACAGTAGCTCCGGGTCGAATCTGCGTGGCGGCGGGATGCAGCCATGCCCACCGTCAGCCAGTACTTCTTCATCGTTCAGATTACCGGAGATGAAACCACGCATCAGCGCCGTGAACCTGATGGCGTCGAGCATCGCCGTATGGTGCTCCACCAGCGCGATGATGCGGCCCTTTTCGATGATTGCGGCCAGCGTATGGCCGTTGCCGGCATTGACTGCCAGTAGCGGGCCAGTTTCACCGGCCGCCAGTGCGATTCCCCACAGGGCGGCGGTTCCGGTATCCATTAGTACCGCCAGGGGCAGGTTTTTCAGCCCGGCGGCTGCCGCGCGCATGCGCGTGTATGGAGCCGGGACGCTTCCGGCGCTCCAGGCCAGGCTGCTCAGCGCGGCATCGCGGCCCAACAGGTCGCGCCACAGGGAGAAGCGGCGCCGGCGATTGCTCCGACCGGGGCTGAAACCATGGTCCTGAACCGCCACGGCGGCGCCGTCCAGGCCAGTTTCGATCCCTAGCCGCTCCAGCGCCGCCAAAAGCTGTTTAAGGTCGATGTCCGCGCTTCTGATCATGACGCTTCCGGATGGGGCACACGCTGCCGGGTCGCCGGCGACAGTGACTCCCCAGCCCGCGACCTTGCTCACATCGTCATGGAATGAAAGGGCAGCCTCGGGGCTGCTAAAGAACGGCAGCCCGGCAGCCAGATGGCGCCGCAGTGCGGCTGTGCAGGCGCCTCCGCCCATGGTGGCCCCCGTGAAAGCCACAGCCTGCCCCTGCGCTGTCGCCGCATCGATGGCGGCCGCCACCCGCTGCGTCCGCGACGGGATGACCAGTTGCGGGCAATTCTCCAGCGGGATTTCGGAATCGAAAATGAGGATGTCAGTCGTGCCGGAGCCGACATCTGCCGCCAGAACCTTCATGGCGCCTCCTTTCTGTCCATAACTTCCCTTTTGCCACCGGATTGTTTTAGAATATCCACGATGAGCAAGCGAATCGGACTTATTGCGTTTTTTACAGCCGCCGCCCTTCTTGCGGCAGTCGCTGTTTTTGCCGCGGGCTGTGGCTCCACTACCAACACCGAGGCAATCACCGTTTCGCCGGAGTGCGCGGCTGCTCCCAGCGTCATCCCCAAGAGTCAGGGGCGTCCGATGATGGTGGAATTCTTCAACCCCACCTGACCATTCTGCAAGCGTGAGAAGCCCATCGTTGATGCGCTACAGCAGGAATATAAAGGGAAGATCGATATCTATACGTTCGACCTGACGCAGCCCGCGAACCAGTGCGAGCTGACCAAGATCGGCCTCACGCACGTGCCGGCGATCGTTTATTACGATGCCAAGGGCAAGCAGATGAACACCACGGATTCCTTCCTGACACAGAGCGATCTGGAGTCGATGCTGAACGATCTGCTGGCCGGTAAAACGCCGACCTCCCCCACGACAAGCACCAGCTCCTCGTAAGCCGCCGGGCATGCCCTAAGTCAGCTCATTGAAGCTGACCTCGCCCATCCGGCC
>JAJYLK010000183.1 GCA_021787775.1 Actinomycetes bacterium
AGCGAGTGCGCGAACACCTGCCACATGCTCTTCAGGAGACTGATCATTTTGGTGTCCTTCTACCTGGTCGCAAGCACGATTCCTCCCGTGATCACCAGGTTGAGCAGCGACAGCGGCAGCATCACCTTCCAGCCGAACGACATCAACTGGTCGTAACGCGGCCGGGGGAAGGTGGCCCTGAGCAGGATGAAAAGACAGATGAACAGGAGGGTCTTGAGCGCCAGCCAGAGCAGCGGCGGCAGCAGCGGCCCCTGCCAGCCGCCAAGGAAGAGCACCGCGATCATAATCGAGATCAGCGTGATGCCCAGGTATTCCTCCACGAAGAAGAGGGCGAATTTCATCCCCGAATATTCGGAGTGGAAGCCGGCTACCAGCTCTCCCTCCGCCTCGGGCAGATCGAACGGCAGCCGCCGCGTCTCGGCGATGCCCGCCATCAGGAAGATCAGCATGCCGGGCAACTGGGGCACGATATACCACAAATCTTTTTGTGAATCAACAATAGTCTTGAGGTCGAAGGAGCCGGCCAGCATCACCACTCCCATCAGTGACAGGCTCATGAACACCTCGTAGCTGAGCATCTGCGCCGCCGCCCGCATGCTGCCCAGCAGCGAATACTTGCTGTCCGACGCCCAGCCCGCCAGCACCACGCCATAGACGGTGAGCGATGACATCGCCAGGAAAAACAGCAGCCCGATGTTGAGGTCGGCCACGGCGATCCCGGGCGCGTAGGTGATCACGGCGAAGGTCAGCAGCACCGGCACCAGGATCGCCACCGGCGCCAGCACGAACACGGCGGCGTCCGCAAAGGGCGGCACCCAGTCTTCCTTGGTGATGATCTTGATCATGTCGGCCAGCACCTGCAGCAGGCCGAAGGGGCCAACGCGGTTGGGGCCGTAGCGGTCCTGCCAGACCGCCAGCAGCCGCCGCTCCAGCCAGATGAGGCCAGATGCGATCGACAGAGCGGCGACGATGACGCCGAAGACGATGGCGAGCGATACGGGGGCGCTATGCATGGCTCCTGATCCTGGCGATGCTTCCTGGCTCAACGATGCCCTCCAGGCCCGGCAGACAAACCGGCAGGCCGGCGACCCCTGCCGGCAGGGAGTCCAGCAGCCGCACCGGCAGGTGCAGCGTGCCGCCGGCGACGATCAGCTCCGCGGTGCTGCCGGGTGGCGCCTTGAGTGCGGCGGCGTCGCCCGGGGAGAGCGCCACGTAGGCCGCCGGCGCCAGCTGCCGGACCGCCGGCGCTACGGCGCTCAGCTCTTCCGATCCGAAAATATGGTAGAGCGGCACCAGCAGCCATTCGCCGGCGCGGGGGACAAACGGCTCCGGTATGTCAGGGAAATATTCTGGCGGCCTGAACTGTGACCATTCCTGTTCAAGCTTCTCCTGTTTTCGCCCAGGCTCCGGCTTCTCCTGTTCCGGGAGCTCCGGTTGTGTGGCGCGCCCCGGTTGTTCACCGCGCTCGGGTTCGATCAGCCGCCGGCCCGGGTCGCCGCCGCGCAGCGGTCCGCCCACCTCCAGCTGGAACTTGTTCAGCGCCTGGACGGAGTTCCATCCCGGTGACCGGTAGCGCGTGATCAGGGCGCCCGGGGGCTGCCCCTGGAAGCCTTCCATTGAAAAGGACAGCGGGCTGTCGGGATCGGCCGGCGGCTGGGGCTCCCGCACGTCCAGGCCGGCGTTCATCGAGGTGCGGCCGCTGTACCTGTGCGGCTGACGGGCCACTTTCTCGCCGGTGATGCGGAAGCCGGCGTCCGGCGCCGCCTCCCCGATGCCCGCGAAAACCGGCAGCTCCGCCGCCAGCTCGCGGATGATGTCATCAAGCACCGGCCAGTCTGGTGCGGCGCCCAGGGCCTCGGCCATGGCGCCGAGCCAGCGCCAGCTGGCGCGCACGTCGCCGGCGGGCGGCATCGCCTTGAAGAAGCGCTGTGCCCGGCCCTCGCTGTTTACCAGGGTGCCGTCGCTTTCGGCGAATGTCGCGGCTGGCAGGACGATGTCGGCGCGGGCCGCTGTCGGGCTCGCCAGGCAGTCCAGCACGATCACCTGCCTGGCCTTAAACAGCCGCTCCACCAGCAGCGGATCGGCGCGCCGGAAAAGGTCGTTTTCCAGCACGATCAGAGTGTCGGCTTCGCCGCTTTCGATCGCGGCGGCGACGGCGGCCAGGCTCCGGCCTCCCATCAGCGCGGCGCCCATGCTGTTGGCCTCTGGCAGGGTAAGGCAGAGGCCGGCGGCCTGGCCTTTCTCCTTCAGGGCCAGGACGGCGTTGGCAGCCGCCCGGGGCAGCGCCTCGTTGCCCAGACTGGCGCCCGACACCACCAGTGGCTGGCTTGCTTGCGACAGGGCGGCGGCGATTCCGGCGGCCAGCGTGTCTGTCTCGCCATCGATGCCGCCAGGAACGGGCGCGCGGCCGCTCAGCTTCGAGGCGACGGCAAACCCGAGGCGGGCGATCTCGTCCGGCGCGGCGCGGAAAACCGCGGTCGCGGCCTGGTCCAGACGGGTAGCCGCCGGCGTTGCCAGGTATAGCGGCCCCAGCCGTCCCTGGACAGCCTCGCGCACGGCGGCATCGTCCCATGCGGGAACGCTGCCTTCCAGGTCGCGCAGCGGCTGCTGGCGCACCGACTGCCGCAGCGCAAGCTCCAGCAGCGGTGCGTAGTTGCCGGGATCCTCCCCCAGCACCAGCACGGCGTCGGCCTGGCGCACCTCGGCCAGTGAAACCGGGCGGACCGCGCCCGATTGCAGGACCTCCAAAATTACTCTGCCCAGGCGCAGGTCGGCGTCCGACATCCCGGCCGCGAAGCTTTCCGGTCCGGCCAGCCGGCGCAGGGCGTAATTGGCTTCCAGCGAAGCACGGGGCGAACCGATGCCGGCTACGCCGTTGCCGGCCGCCAGCATCGACCGCAGGCGCTTAAGCGCCTCGGCGGCTGAGACCGGTGTGGCGGCTCCCGTGCGCGAGGCTCGCACCAGTGGCTGGCGCAGG
>JAJYLK010000184.1 GCA_021787775.1 Actinomycetes bacterium
ATGTCCTTTATCCTGTCGATGCTGCTGACGTAATCGCGTGTCTCCTTGAAGGGGATATCGACCACGGAATTGAACGGCTCGCCCGCCGCCCTCGCGGCGGCCAGCCACTGGTCCACGTTCTGGGCGCCGCCGTTGTAGGCCGCCAGCGCCAGCACCTGCGAGTCCTGGTAACGGTCCATCAGGTAACGCAGATACCAGCAGCCCAGGCGGATGTTGGTCTCCGGCTGCCTGAGGTCGGCCGCGGTGGGCGCGGGCTCGCCGGTCTGGCCGGCGATCCAGGCCGCGGTGGAAGGCATCAGCTGCATCAGTCCCACAGCGCCGGAGCCGGAGGTGGAATCGGCATGAAAACCACTTTCCTGATAGATGACCGCGGCCACCATCTGCGGGTCCAGCTGGTTTACCTGAGAATAATGTCTGATCGTGTCCGCATGATCGAGCGGATACCACCAGCGGGCATACCAGCCCGGCATCGTCAGATGGATGGCGAGGAATGCCCCTGCCAGCACCAGCACGGCAGCCATCACCGCCAGCAAACGCTTTATCAGCTTCATGCTCCCGTACCGGAGCCGTACGCCAGCATCAGGCCGGCGACGAATTGCTCCATCAGCCCCGGAAGTCCGGTATTCTCAAACACCACCTGCGCGCGCAAGCGCTTTTCTTCCTCGGGCAGCTGCCGCTGCGCCCGCTTGGCAAAATCGGCCGTGCCGCCGCCGTAGCGCTCGCGCCGCATTTCCTCCGGCGCCGTGATCAGCACCACCTGGTCGAACATGTCTTCCATGCCGGACTCGAACAGCAGCGGGATCTCGACCACGGCTACGGGCGCGCCTGCTCCAGCCGTCGCCAGCCACTCGGTTATCCGTGCGCGCACCAGCGGAAAGAGCACATCCTCAAGACTGCCCAGGCGCGCGTCGTCGCCGAAGACAATCCCGGCCAGACGCCGCCGCCCCGCTTCGCCGCCAGGCAGAGCTTCGATGCCCAGGCGCGCCGCGACCCGCTTACGGATGCCGGGCCGCTCCAGCAGCTCGTGCACCACGGCGTCGGAGCTGAGCACGGCCGCCCCCCGGGAGGCGAACATGGCCAGCGCCGTGCTCTTCCCGGAACCGATGCCGCCGGTAAGGGCCACCCGGACCGCAGCCTTGTTGTTCGCACGGGCGTTCACCAGACAAGATTAAGTGATATCGCCGCCGGTTACCAAGCGGCGGCGCCGGGAGCAGCATGGGCGGCTGGTGGTTTTGGCAGGACAGGATTCCCGGCGCAGCGGGCGTGGCCGTAAAAAAAGCGCCCCGCCGAAGGCGGGGCGCGTCAGCTTCCAGTTATCGCGGAGGCTTACTTGCCATCCGCTTCAGCTTCGTCCTGCTTCTCCGCGGCAGCGTCAGCATCCGCCTCGGACTCAGCCTCGGGAGCGACTTCCTCCGCCAGGCTCAAATCCGTTGAGACCCTGGTTTCCTCCGCGGCGGCTTCGGTCTCTTCTGCGGTTTCCGCCCCGGCGGCGGACGGGACTTCCTCGGTGAACACCTCGTCGCTCAGCCCGAGGCTGGGGACTTCGGCATTTGCTTCCTCTGCCGGTTCCGGCTCGGCGGCCTCCACAGCCGCTTCAGCCTCGTCAACCGGCTCTGCAGCTTCTGCTTCCTCGCTCTCCTCCCCAGCCACGGCAGTTTCTTCGCCGCCGTCCTCCTGGAGGCGCTTCATGCTAAGCGAGAGCCGGCGGCGATCGCCGTCGATCTCGATGATCTTGACTTCGATCTCATCGCCGACGGCAACGATCTCTTCCGGCTTCTCCACGTGATGGTTGGCCAGTTCGGAGATATGCACCAGACCTTCGATGCCCTCGCTGATCTGCACAAAGGCCCCAAAGCTCACCAGCTTGGTGACCGCGCCGGTGATGACATCCCCGACCTGATGCGTATCCACCAGGTTCTTCCACGGATCCTCCTGGGTCTGCTTCAGGCCCAGGGAAACCCGCTGACGGTCGCGGTCGATGTCAAGCACCTTGACCGAGACTTCCTGGCCGATGGTCAGCACCTCGGAAGGATGGTTGACATGTCCCCAGGACAGTTCGGAAATGTGAATGAGGCCGTCGATGCCTTCCAGATCCACAAAGGCGCCGAAGTCGACGATGTTGGAGATGATGCCCTTGACCACGTCGCCCGGCTGCAGTTTGTCGAGGATCTGCTCGCGGACTTCCTTGCGCTCTTCCTCGAGCACGGCGCGGCGGGAAAGCACCACGTTGTTGCGGTTGCGGTTGAGCTCGATCACCTTGCACTGGAGCACCTTGCCCATGTACTCGTCCAGGTTCTGGATGCGGCGGATATCAACCAGCGACGCCGGCAGGAAACCGCGTACGCCCAGATCGAGGATGAGACCGCCCTTGACGACCTCGATGACCGTGCCTTCGATAACGCCGCCTTCGCGCTCCACCTCTTCGATCCGCTTCCAGGCCTGCTCGAACCGGGCCCGCTTCTTCGAGAGGATCAGGCGCCCTTCGGCGTCTTCCTTCTGCATGACAAGAGCATCGATTCTGTCGCCGATGCTCACTTCTTCATCGGTGCTGACCGACTTGCGGATGGACAGTTCGCTCGCCGGGATGACACCTTCTGACTTATAGCCTATGTCTACCAGGATCTCATCCTTGTCAACCCGGACAACCTCGCCGGTGACAATGTCGCCTTCCTGGAAAATGTTGATGGTGATGTCGTAGTTGGGCTCTTCCTTTCCATCTACGAGCTTTAGCAGTCCACCACTCCCTTCAACAATGTTGATTTCTTCTTCGTTTGGCTTTTGCATGTAGCTTATTAGTTCCTTTCTGTGAAAAAATTTTGGCGCGCAGCGCAGCGTGCGCACGGCGTGCCGAAAGTAATTATACATAAGCCGGAGAGTGTATGGAAGCAAATGGGGGCGCCGCCGCCTGGGCGCCCCCGGGATAAACCGTCAGCCGCGGCGCGATGCGCCGTGATGTCGCGGCGAGCGG
>JAJYLK010000185.1 GCA_021787775.1 Actinomycetes bacterium
CACCGCCCGACATAAGTTATATTATCTAGGTCCGCAAGTTTCCTACTCCTCTCGCGGACACAATCGGGCACAATGACAAAATCCAAAAAAGAAAAACTGGATAGTTTCGTTCTGGAGGGGGTCCAACTGGCACCCGGCATGAAGATCAAGATCGATGACACCACCCTGCGGGACGGTGAGCAGACGGCTGGCGTCGTTTTCGCCAACCAGGAGAAGGTGCGCATTGCGCGGCTGCTGGACGAGGTCGGCGTGCACCAGATCGAGGTCGGCATCCCCGCGATGGGCGGCGATGAGAAGAAGACGATCAAGCACATCGCCGGCCTGGGACTGGGCGCCAGCATCCTCGCCTGGAACCGGGCGGTGATCGAAGACCTGCGGCAGTCGCTCGACTGCGGCGTCAACGCGGTCGCCATCTCGATGTCGGCGTCGGACATCCACATCGAGCACAAGCTGAAGAAATCGCGCGCCTGGGTGCTGGATAGCATCAAGCGGGCAGTAGATTTCGCCAAGGAACATGACCTGTATGTGTCGGTCAATGCCGAGGACGCTTCCCGCGCCGACCTGGAGTTCCTGGTACGCTTCGCCCGCGCCGCGCGCGAGCAGGGCGCCGACCGCATCCGCTTCTGCGACACCGTTGGCATCCTCGACCCGTTCGACACCTTCAACGTGATCTCGTTTCTGCGCAAGAACGTGGACATGGAGATCGAGATGCACACCCACAATGATTTCGGCATGGCTACGGCCAACGCCCTGGCGGGCATCAAGGCCGGCGCGAGCTACGTCAACACCACGATCAACGGCCTTGGCGAGCGGGCGGGCAATGCCGCGCTGGAGGAAGTGGCGATGGCGCTCAAGTATATCGCCAAGGTGCACATGGATCTGCATACCGAGCGCTTCCGCGAACTTTCGGAATATGTCGCCGGCGCCTCGGCGCGGAATATTCCGGTGTGGAAGCCGATCGTCGGCGCCAACGTGTTCGCGCACGAATCGGGCATCCACGCTGACGGCGTCATCAAGAATCCGCTCAACTACGAGGTTTTCAGCCCCGAAGAGGTCGGGCTGGAGCGGCAGCTGGTCATCGGCAAGCACTCCGGCAGCAAGTCGATCCAGATGAAGTTCAAGGAATTCGGCATCGAGCTGGACGACGCGGAGAGCCGCGAGATCCTGAGGCTGGCGCGCAAGCTGGCGGTGGAGCTCAAACGGGGACTATTTGGCAAAGAGCTGATGTACATCTACAAGGATTACCTGGCTCAGAAGGAGGCCCCCGGGCAGGGCAACCTCAGTGGCTAGCACGCTCGCGGAAAAGATCATCGGCGCTCACGTCGGGCGTGATGTCAAACCGGGTGAGATCGTCGTTACGCCCGTGGATGTGGCCGCTCTCCAGGATGGCACCGGCCCGCTGGCGCTGATGCAGCTCGAGGAGCTCGGGCTGATCAGGGCGCATAATCCGGAAAAGACCATCCTTTTTATCGATCATGCCGCTCCCAGCCCGCGCAAGGAACTCTCCAACGCGCATATGTCGCTGCGAAAATTTGCCGCCGCGACCGGCGCGGTGCTTTCCGAGATCAACGAAGGCGTTTGCCATCAGCGGCTGGTTGAAAGCTATGCTTCACCGGGAGACATACTTATCGGCGCCGATTCCCATTCCTGCACTTCCGGCGCCCTGGGCGCTTTCGCCACCGGTATGGGCTCGACCGATGTCGGCATCGGTATCGCCACCGGCAAGACCTGGTTGAAAGTGCCGGTGACGCTGCGGGTGGCGATGAGCGGCGAGTTCCTCCCGGGAGTCTATGCCAAGGATCTGATGCTGCACCTGATCGGCCTGATCGGCGCCGACGGCGCCACCTACATGGCGATCGAGTTCACGGGGCCGCTGGCCGAGTCGATGAGCATGCCGGAGCGCTTCACGCTTTCCAACATGGCGGTCGAGGCCGGCGCCAAAACGGGGTTGTTCGCCGCCGGCGAGACTACCAGGAAATATCTTGAGGAGCAGGGCAGGGGAGAGGATTACCGCGAGCTGGCCGCGGACGAAGGGGCGGAGTACGAACGTACGGTCGAGATCGACGCCAGGGCGCTGGTGCCCACCGTCTCGGCGCCGCATACAGTAGACAACACCATGACCGCCGCCGAAGCGGCTGGCACGAAAGTAAACCAGGTCTACATCGGCACCTGCACCAACGGCCGCATCGAAGATCTGCGGATCGCGGCAGAGCTGCTGCGCGGCCGGCGACGGCATCCGGAAACGCGGCTCATCGTCACGCCGGCATCGCGCTCTGTATATCTGAAAGCCGCGGAGGAAGGGCTGCTGTCCGTTTTTGTCGAGGCCGGCGCCACGGTCACCGGACCGGGTTGCGGCGCCTGCGTCGGCGTACACGGCGGCATCCTTGGTGACGGAGAGGTCTGCGTCGCCACGCAGAACCGCAATTTCCAGGGCCGCATGGGCAACGCTGAGGCCTTCATCTGGCTGGCGTCGCCGGCGACGGCCGCCGCATCGGCGCTGGCCGGGGAGATCGTCGATCCCAGGGAATACCTGTCATGATCCTGAAGGGAAAAGCATGGATCTTCGGAGACTCGATCTCCACCGACCACATCGCTCCTGGGCGCTATTTCCATCTGCGTACGAACCTGCCAGAGCTGGCTAAGCACGTGCTCGAGGACGCCAGCCCGGATTTCGCGGCGCAGATGCAGCCGGGTGACTTTGTTGTCGCCGGGCGTAATTTCGGGCTTGGCTCCAGCCGCGAGCACGCGCCGCGCATCATCAAGCTGGCGGGTGTCAACGCCGTGCTGGCGCAGTCGTTTGCCCGCATCTTCTTTCGCAACTCGATCAACGTCGGCCTGCCGGTGCTGGAGCTGGACACTTCCAGTATCAGCCAGGGCGACGAACTCGAGGTCGATCTGGAGGCGGGCACGGTCAGGAACGTCACTCGGGACGAGACGCTTGTTTTCCAGCCGCTG
>JAJYLK010000006.1 GCA_021787775.1 Actinomycetes bacterium
CGATCCTAATGAGCAGCCTGGGGACGTTCTTTAACTAACGATCCTAATTTCTCCGGCTCTTTACAAACGTCGTCTATGTTGTATACTAAGGCGCATGCCAAGGCAGCCGCGGATCGACGCCCCGGGAATGGTCCATCATGTCATCGCCAGGGGGATAGAACGAAACCGGATTTTCCTGGATGACAAGGATCAGTATTTCTTCATTGAGCGGCTGGGCGACCTTGTCGTCGATACGGGAGATCCGGCTTACGCGTTTGCGCTGATTCCGAACCACTTTCATTTGCTGGTTCGCAGCGAAAAAACACCGATCGCGACGCTGATGCGTCGACTTCTTACGGCGTATGCCCTGCATTTCAACCGGAAGTACGGACGCAGCGGTCACCTTTTCCAGAATCGATATAAATCGGTGCCCTGCGGCGACGAAGTATATTTCCGGGAGCTGATTCGATACATCCACCTTAACCCTGTGCGGGCCGGTCTCTGCTCTTTTAAAGAGCTGCCCGCATTTCGTTTTTGCGGACACGGAAGCATATTGGCTAATAGAAGGCTGCCCTGGCTGGATGCCGATCATGTCCTCAAACTCTTCGGAAGGTCTGATCTTCCAGCGAGGATGGCATATCAGGAATTCATCGAGGGCGGTGTTGGTTCGATCCAGACTGTCGATCTCCGGGCTTCTGGGGTTGATTCGGGCAACCTGCTGGAGGACCGCGGCCGGAGCCTGCCTGAACCAGGAATTAGCCGCATTTATGAAAAAAATATTTTAAACACGGACAGGCATGCGGATATCATGCGGCTTATCGACCGGGTTTGTTCGGCCAATGATGTCACAAGGCGGGAGCTCCTCGGCAAGAGCAGAATCCGGAAGGTATCGAATGCTCGAGCCGAGCTTGCCAGGGAGATGGCCGCCGGACTGGGCATGACCAGGAGCCAGATTGCGAAGCAACTTTCTGTTCGGCCGGCCGCGGTGGGGAAGATGCTTCACCGCGGAGAGGCAATTAGGATCGTTAGTTAAACAACGTCCCCGATTTAGCCCGCCGCCACCAGCAATATCCCCGCGAAGATCAGCGCTATCCCCACCAGCCGGCCGGGCCGCAGCGGCTCTTTGAAATAAAGCCAGGCGATCAGCATGATCATCACGAAATTGATGCCGATCTGCAGCGGATAGGCCAGCGAAAGGTCAACCACCCGCAGCACCGTTATCCACAGCAGCTGCGAGATGCCGTAAACGAAGACACCCATGAGGATCGCCGGCCGCAGGAAGGCGCGCGGCAGGTGGCGCAGCTCCATTAACCCTTTCTCGCGGCCGCCGGAGGCTCCCGCCTTAAGCAGCGAGTTGCCAAGCGACGCCGTCAGCGACACCAGCAGCACCAGGATGATTTTTGCCGCCAGCACCTAGCGTTCTTCTCTCTTGCCCGCCGCCGCTTCGCGGCGCGACAGCAGGTGCACCACAACGATGCCGGCCAGGATCAGCGTGATGCCGGCCAGCCGCCGGGCGCCGATCGTCTCGTGGAAGTACAGCCATGAGGCCAGGGTGACGTTGATGAAGCCAAGGCCGACGAAGACGGGATAGGCGTGGCTGATGTGGTGGCGTCCCAGCACGTAGACCCACATCGCCATGGCGCCGATGCCCAGCACGGCGCCGATCCAGATCCAGGGGGTAAGGAAGATGGCCAGCGGGTCGGAAAGCGAGCCGCCGGCGTCGTTGGCGCCCACCTTCAGCAGCACATCAGCCAGGTTGGCCACCGCGGTTATGACGATCAGTATCAGGATCAAAACGGCCGCTCCCGGGCGGGAAATGCGCTGATATACGGCTCGAAATCTTCGGACATTTGATATACTAGCAAAAGTACCAACCCAGGTATGCCAAGGGAACTTGAGAGCCCTTTTAATCAATCCTCCGTACAGCTCGCAGATCGTCCGGCGCTACATGTGCTCCTACAACGCGCCGAACTTTCTGTTTCCGCCGCTGGAGCTGATGTACCTGGCGGCGCAGGCCCGGCAGGTGGATGGCGTCGAGGTGCGCCTGATCGACTGCATCGCCGAGCGCCTGGCGCCCGAGGCGGCGCTGTCGCTGGCGCGCGCCTGGCAGCCGGACCTGGTCCTGGCCATCGCCGCCATCGAGTATTTCGACAGCGACGTCGATTTCGTGAGCCGCCTGAAGGCGGAGCTGCCCGCGGCCCGGGTAGGCTGCTTCGGCCACCTGCCCAGCAATTACCAGCGCGAGACGCTTGAGGCAACCGGCGCCGATTTCCTGCTGGCGGGCGAACCGGACCTTTCTTTCCGCCACCTGCTGGAGGAGCTGAACGCGGGGCGGCCGCTGGCCGGCGACGGCATCGCCACCCTGGCCGGCGGCGGGTTCACGCCGGCGGCGTACCAGCGCATCGAGTCGCTGGACGGGCTGCCCTTCGCCGACCAGTCGGTCATCGACCACTCGCTCTACGGCGAGCCGTTTTACGGCCATCCCTACACGACCTTCCTCTCGTCGCGCGGCTGCCCGTTCAGCTGCACCTATTGCGTCAAGACTTTCGGCCGCAAGTTCGTCAGGGAATCGGCGGAGCGCGTGGTGGCGGAGGTCGAGGCGGCGGTGCGCGACTACAGTATCAAGTACTTCCGTTTCATGGACGATACTTTCACCGCTTCGCGCCGGCGGGTGCTGGAGATCTGCGAGGGGCTGAAGCGGATCCCCGACATCACCTGGAGCTGTCTCAGCCGGCCCAACACGATCGACGGCGAGGTGGCGGCGGCCCTGAAAGAAGCCGGCTGCCGGCGCGTCTACCTGGGGATCGAGAGCGGTTCGCAGAAGGTGCTGGACTATCTCGGGCGCGGTTACAAACTCGAGCGGGTAATGAAGAATCTGCGGGAGGTCAGGGAGAGCGGGCTGGAGATGGTCGGCTGGTTCATCGTCAGCGCGCCGGTGGAGGAGCCGGAGGATTTCGAGGCCAGCCTGGCGCTGGCGCGCGAGCTGAAATTCGAGTTCGTCGCCGTTTCGACGCTGGTGCCCTATCCCTGCACGCCGCTGTTCGAGCAGGAAAAGGACAACATCGATTTCTCGCTGCTGCCTTACCGCTGCGAGTTCCGGGAGCAGCCGCCGGCGGCGCGCGAGTCGGAGTTCTACCGCCGGTACTGCCTGAGCCCGTCGTATATCGCCGGCAAGATGGGGCACCTGGCGCGGCATCCGCGCGAGACGCTCAGGGCTTCGACGGATTTCATGCGCTATGTCGTGTCGTCGCGGCGCGATCCCAACCGAAAGGATCTTTTGTGAGCGAAAGCGAGGGCGGGATGAAGCCGGAAGCGGCCGTGGCCGAAGCGCCGTCGCCGGCCGCGCCATACCTGACCGTGGCCATCCCCTGTTATGACGAGGAGGCGATCCTGCCCGCGACCTATCCGCGGATGAAGCGGATTCTGGAGGCGCAGGGGGTCTCCTGGGAGCTCATCTTCGGCAATGACGGCAGCAACGACCGCACGCTCGAACTGATACAGGGTTACGCCGCCGCCGATGAGAATGTCCTCACCACCACGCATTATCCCAACCGGGGACTGGGCTATACCTACCGCGACATGTACGCGGCGGCCCGCGGCGAGATCATCATCACGCTCGACTGCGACCTGGCGATGACGCCGGAGGTGACCGTCCCCACCTTTCTGCAAACGCTCAAGCACGCTGACGTGGCCATCGGCTCGCGCTACAAGGGTGTCAAGGCTGACTATCCGCTGAAACGGCTTGTATTCAGCTGGGGATACATTATGATGAACCGGCTGCTGTTCAACCTGAAGGTGCTCGACACCCAGACGGGAACGGTCGGCTTTCACCGGGAGGTTCTGCCGATGCTCGACCTGCAAGCAGACGGGCCGGAGATGCTGGTGGAGTTCATCGCACAGGCGAGCTCCCTGCCGCTGAAGATGGAAGAGGTGGCGCTGCCGTGGGTGCACGACACCACCAGCGGCGAGACGCCGGTATGGCGCACCAGCGCGCAGATGCTGGCCGGCACGCTCAGGGTCCGACGCCGTTTCGGGAGATTCAAACGCGCGCGCGCTCGCGGGGCTTAGCCGGACGCGCAACGGCGGTTTTATCAAGGATGGGGGAAACATGCCAAAGCTGACTGTCGAAAACGTACCGATCGGGGCCATGAAGATCCTCTCCTGCTACCGCGAGGTGCAGCAGATCCTCGCCGGGAAGATGCCGGTGCCGCGGACGATGGAGCTGCACCTGTCCAACACCTGCAACCATGCCTGCGTCGGCTGCCATTCGCGCCAGCAGCACAAGAGCGAGCATCAGTTCCTTGATTATGAGAAGGCGAAGGAGATCATCTCCGACATGGCCGAGCTGGGAGTGGAGGGGGTGGAGATCTCCGGCGGCGGCGAGCCGCTGATGTACCCCCAGATCATCCCGGCGGTCGCTTACATGCGCAGCAAGGGGCTGCGCGTGGGGATCTTCTCCAACGGCACGCTGCTGGACCGGGAGCTGGCGGAGTTCCTGGTGCAGAACCTGCTCTTCCTGCGCATCGCTTTCGACGCCGGCACGCCGGCGACCTATAAGAAGATTCATGGCAAGGATATGTTTGAAATCCTGCACGAGAACCTCAAGACCGTCGTCCAGGTGCGTGCCGAGCTGGTGGCCCGCAGCGACCGCGGCCGGCGGCTGGGAGACGGAGGACGTCACGGCGTCGCCACCCTGGGCGCCAAGTATCTTGTCTCCCGGAAGAACTGGCGCGAGCTGACGCAGGCCGCCGTCATGGCCCGCGAGGCCGGCCTCGATTACCTCCAGTTCAAGTGCCTGCGCAACAGCAAATCGACGCTCGAGGGCGAGGAGCTGGAGGAGGCGCGCCGCGAGGCCGAGCGCGCCCGCCAGGAAGCCACCGAGAGCTTCCAGGTGTTCGGCAGCCTGGAGAAGACAAAGGTGATCGGCCGCTGCTTCCTCAATCCGATCCATCCCGTCATCGACGCCGCCGGCGACATGTACCTGTGCGCCTTTTACCATCACCGCGAGCGGGAGCACAGGATCGGCAACGTCTACGAGAAGAGCTTCCCCGAGATCTGGTACAGCACCCGCCATTACGAAGCCTTCCGCAGCTCCGACCCCGAGAAGTGCGCCGTGTTCGACTGCCCGTTCCATGACGCGGCGGTCCTGGCCAAGGCCTGGATCGTCGAGAACCAGAAACATCTGGAATTCATCTAGGGATGGATGTCCCTTTCATCGACCTCGCCGCCGCCTACCTGGGTCTGAAGGCCGAGCTGGACGAGGCCGTCGCGCGGGTGATGGCCAGCGGTGTCTACGTGCTGGGCGAGAACATGGCCGCTTTCGAGGAGGAGTTCGCCGGCTGGGTCGGTACCGCCGCCGCCGCGGCCACCGGCTCCGGCACTGACGCCATCTATCTGACCCTGAAGGCGCTGGGCATCGGCACCGGCGATGAGGTCCTCACCGTATCCCACACCGCTGTCAACACCGCCATGGCGATCGTGAAAGCGGGCGCCACGCCGGTGTTCGTTGACATCGACCCCGAGACTTTATGCCTCGACCCGGCGCTGCTGGGCGCGGCGGTCACCGGGCGCACCCGGGCGGTGATGCCGGTGCATCTTTACGGGCATCCGGTTGATATGGATGCCGTGATGGAGTTCGCCTCCGGCCGCGGGCTCGCCGTGATCGAGGATTGCGCCCAGGCGCACGGCGCCACCTGCCGCGGCCGCACGGTCGGTACTTTCGGCGCCGCCGGCTGCTTTAGTTTCTATCCCACCAAGAACCTTGGCGCCTGCGGCGACGGCGGCGCGGTGGTCACCGATGACGCGGAGCTGGCGGCGCGCATCCGCTCGCTGGCAAACTGCGGCCAGGGCGGCGAGCGCTACCTGAATGTCCGCCGCGGCGACGTCAGCCGGCTGGACGAGCTGCAGGCCGCCGTGCTGCGCGTGAAGCTGCGCCACTTGCACGAATATAACGAGCGGCGGCGGGAGCTCGCTGAATTCTACGGCCAGGCGCTGGCGGGGGCTGGATGGACGGCGGCGGGGGAGGACGCGCCCGCTGCCGCGCCGCCGGCCGAACGCGACTGGGCGCGCCATGCCTATCACCTTTATGTGATCCGCTCAAAAGAACGCGACCGGCTGCGCGAGCATCTGGAGGCCGCCGGCGTGCGCACGATGATCCATTATCCGCGGCCGGTCCACCGCCAGCCGGCCTTTGCCGGCCTGGCGGGGGCGCCATTGCCGGTGACGGAAAAGGCGGTTGAAGAGATACTTTCGCTGCCGCTGTATCCGGAGATCGCCCGGGAACAGCTCGATCGCGTGGCGCGGGCGCTGGCGAGTTTCACCGGATGAGCGGCGCCGAAGCCGTCGCCGGGCTCACGGGCGGGCGTGGTCGCCATCGCTGGCTGAACCTGCTGCCGCCGTTGTTCGCCGCCGGGGCGGCGCTCTTCACCTGGTCGGTGCTGGGGGCGCTGGGGCGCCATGGCGCCGCGCGGCCGCTGGCGGCTCTGGCGGCCGGTGTGGCGATCTGGCTGCTTTGGCTGCTGGAATCGTTGCTGCTGGCGCGGGCGCCGGGCCGCAGCTTCCCGCAGGTTTCGCGAAGCATCGCCGTCTCCTGGCTGCCGCTGGTGATCCTGCCGCTGGCGGCGCCTTACTTCGGCAATCACGTCGCCAGCGGATTCCTGGGCGCCCAGCCGTCGACGGGACGGGTGCTGGCGCTGGCGCTCTGGCTGCTGGGACTGGCGGCGGCCGGCAGCGCCCTTATCAAGCCGCTGCTCTTCTGGAGGCGGGCGGAGGCGGCGGTGGATCTCGTCGAGCGTCATGCGTTCAGACTGCTGCTGGCGGCGGCCGGGCTTTTCTTCGTCGTCTTCACCGCCCTGGCGCTGCTTTCCTTTCACTGGTACAACAGCTTCTACCATGCCGACCTGGCGCAGTATAACCAGACGCTATGGGCCAGCCTGCGCGGCCACATCTTTTACTCGGCCGGGCTGGAGATCACCTCCAACACCTACCTGAGCACGCACGTGTCGCCGTTCCTGCTGGTCTTCATCCTGCCCTTCTATGCCATCCACCAGGAGCCGCAGACGTATCTGCTGCTGCGCGTGCTTGGCCTGGCGCTGGCGACTGTGCCGCTGTTCTTCTGCGTCCGCCGTTTGACCGCCAGCGCCGTGGCGGGGCTGCTGCTGGCGGTGGCGTTCCTCTTCCATCCGGAGATCGCCGCCCAGCCGTTCACCTCCGGGTACGAGACGGTTTTCGTGGCGGCGCCCTTCCTGGCCGCCTTCTATTTCTTCATGGAGCGCCGCTTCGGCCTCTTCTTCGCCTTCCTGGTGATCACGGTTTCGGTGCGGGAGGATTTCATCCCGGCGGCGCTGGTCTTCGGCGTCTATGCGCTTCTGAAGCGGCTGCCGCGCAGGTGGGTGCTGGCGCCGCTGGCGCTGGGCGCCGTCTACGGCGCGGTGGTGCTTGTCATCTTCAAGCTGACCATCGTCCACGACACTTTCACGCTCTACTACGGCCATCTGGGCGCCGGTCCCGCGGCGATGCTGCATACGCTGATATTTCATCCGGTCTATACCATCGAGGAAATCCGGCGGCTGCAAGCCAGCTACCTCTACAATCTGCTGGCGCCGGAGGGCCTGCTGTTGCCGTTTGCCGGTCTTACCAGCCTGTTCGCGCTGCCCAACATCGCCATCAACGTCCTCAGGGGATCGGACCCCTCCGGCGTCGCCGGCGGGATCGCCCACTACTCGGTGCTGGTCGTCGCTTCCTTCTGGCTGACGCTCGCCGGCCTGATCGGCTGGCTGCAGCGCCGGCTGCCGGGCCGGGAGAAAACGGTGGCGGCGGTGGCCGGGGTGGTCGTCGTCGTGATGGTGGCCGCTGTGGCGCATATCTGGATCGGTTTCCTTCCCAAGGGGCCGCCGCCGGACGCCGGGGCGTTGACCAGGGCGCTGGCCATGGTGCCCCCGGACGCCTCGTTCTCCTCCAATGACGGCCGGGCGCTGTCGCATGTGCCGGCGCGCTGGGGTCTGTACGACCCGCTGCTGTGGGACCCGCCGCGGCCGCCGGACCGGCTGCCGCAAGGCATCGGCCGGCTGCCGGCAGATTACGTGCTCGTAAAACCGTTCGGGAATTCCATGTACAATGATGCGGGCGCTTTCGCCTTCCTGACCGCGCCCGGAACCCGGTACGTGAAGATATTCGATCAGGACGGCATCAGGCTGTTTCGCAAGCAGTGAGCCTTTCGGCGAAAAAAGCTTCGTTTTTGACTCCCGGCAGGATGCTTTTCCTGCTGGTCCTGTTTGCGGTCGCGCTCAGAGCGATCGCGGCGCTGACGCGGCAGATGATCCAGCTGGATGAGACTGCTTACGTGCGCATGGCCGAGAACCTGGCCGCCGGCCGCGGCCTGCTGGACATCACCGGCCTCACGGCCACTCACTTCTCGCCGCTGCCGTCGTTCTATATCGCCGGCCTGGCGGTGCTGGTCCGCAACTACGTCTTTGCCGGGTACGCGGTGGTCGCGATCTTTGGCGGCCTGATCCTGATCCCGACATATCTCCTGGGCAGGGATCTGGCGGGAGAGCGCGTGGGGCTGATGGCGGCGGCCCTGATGGCGGTGACGCCCATCTTTGTTGACTATTCCTCCCTGATCTACTCGGAAAGCGTCTATATCTTCTTCCTGCTGATGGGGATCCTGTTCGGCTACCGGATGCTGAGGACATCGCGGGCCGGCCATGGAGTGGCTGCCGGAGCGGCGCTGGGGCTGGCATACCTGGCGAATCCGTCGGCGATTTTTTATCTCTTTGCCCTGGCCGCCCTGGCTATGATCGTGGCGGCGGTCAGGAAGATCCCACGGCTGCTGCCGGGGACGCTGATCCCGTTCCTGCTCGTCTTTGCCGTCTTTGCCGTGCCATATGTCGTCTTCCTGCATTCACAGACCGGTCAGTGGTCGTACAACGGCAAGCTCAATGCCGGCAATGTCTATAGCTCGCAGCACAACATCACGGCCAACACGCTGGAATGGGACAAGACTTTTCTCAGCCTGACGGCTGGCGGCAGCCAGATCATGATCCAGTCCCTGCCCGAAGAAGACCTGGTCAGTTACATTCTCAAACATCCTCTCAGCTCGGCGAAGACATTTGTCAAACAGACCGCCGACGCGTACTCGCAGGAACTGCCGAAGGTGATCCCTCTCTGGCTGCTGCCGTTACTGGGACTGGGACTTTTCGCTTCCGGCTGGAGCCGCCGGCGGCTGCTTGACGTCGGGTATCTCCTGCTGATGATGGCTCCGGTCGTGGTGATTCTGGCGATGTACGCCCACGACCGCTTCTTTATGCCGTTTGTGCCGCTGGTCATGATCTGGGTGGCGGAAGGCTGGAGCCGGCTGGCCCGCTGGGGGCAGGAAACCGTCTCGCAGGTTTTCAGCGGTTCCCGGCGCGAACGGCTCAGGCGGTGGACTCCCTGGGTGATCGGAGCCGTCGTGCTGGCGCCGTTGCTGGCTTACTCCATGTTCACCGTAGAAAGGCAGACATATCCCGTCGGTTACCGGGACGCCGGAGAATATATCCGGCAGCTTGCCGGCAGCGGCCAGCGCGTGATGAGCCGCGAGTACAGCGCCGCGTTCTACGCTGGTGGCACTGCGGTGCTGCTGCCGTATGCGAAATACGGCCGCACCACGGAGTATGCCCGCCGGGAGAACGTGGACTTCCTGGTGATCGGCTCGCGGGAACTGGCGGACTGGCGGCCGACGCTGGCCCGGCTTGCCGGTGACAGTGGCCATCCTGACTGGAAACTGGTGGGCAGAGTGCGGCCGGGCACCAGCCAGGAAACGCTGATATTTCAGCTCAAGCCGGCCGCGGCCGGCGCCGAGTAACCGTTTTGAAGCGAATCAGGATTTTCTTGCAGTCGCACTGCGCTTGGCGCCGATCTTCGCTAAACTGAACATACATGGTCGCATCCGGAAAAATAGTCCTGTTTTATCCCCGCAATCATTTCGGCAAGCAGTATCATCCCTGGACATGGGCGCCGCTGCCGATTCTGGCTGCCTCGGCGCCGCTGTTTGCTGAGGGCTATGAAGTAACGCTGATCGACGCTAACGTCGAGCCGGAGCCGCTTGACCTGCTGCTCAGGGAGTGCCGGGACGCGGCGCTGCTGGGCATCAGCTGCATGACCGGGCCGCAGATCCATTTCGGCCTGGAGGCGGCAGCGGCGGTGCGCACCGCCGGGCTGAAGCTGCCGATCATCTGGGGCGGCTACCATCCCTCCATCCTGCCGGAACAGACCAGCCGCAACCGGTTCGTCGACGCGGTCGTCCGCGGCCAGGGCGAGCTGACGCTGCTGGAGCTGGCCGGCCGCATCAGCGAGGGCGAGGACTACACCGGCGTGGCCGGCATCACCTTCACCCGCAACGGCGAGACCGTGACCAATGCGGACCGGCCGGTGGCGGACATCAATGATTTCCCGCGGCTGCCGTACGAGAAGCTGCGCAACCCGCGGCAGTACCTCAACAACATGCATGTGGGCAGCCGCGCCATCAATTATGTCTCCAGCCAGGGGTGCCCGGCCCGCTGCCAGTTCTGCGCCGAGCCGCTGGTCTACGGACGTGCCTGGCGCGCCTACAAGCCGGACCGGGTGCTGTCGGACCTGGAATACCTCAAGAGTTTTCTCGATGTCAACGGAGTCATGTATTTCGACTCCACCTATTTCGTCAAGGAGCAGCGGGCGCGCGAGATATCCCAGGGGATGATCGCGCGGGGGATGGAGCTGGGCTGGGCCGCCAACGCGCGCGCGCCGCAGCTGGGCAAATTCTCCGATGAGACTTTCGACCTGCTCAAGCGCAGCGGCCTCTGGGCCTTCCTGGTAGGCGCCGAGAGCGGCTCCGACACGCAGCTGGCGACCATGCAGAAGGACATCACCCCCGGGGACATCCTCGAGGCGGCGCGCGTCGCCACGCGGCACAGCATCAAGATCACCTACAGCTTCATCGTCGGTTTCCCGGGCGAGACCGAAGCCGAGATCGAGGAGACCTGGCAGGTGATGGAGGAAGTGTCAAAGATCGTCGGCGAATACAACTCGCAGCTGCATTTCTACGCGCCGACGCCGGGCAACGCCCTCTACGACCGGGCGGCGGCGCTGGGGCTCAGCCAGCCGCAGTCGCTGGAGGAGTGGGCCTCGTTCAACACCGTAGCCAGCAGCCTGCCCTGGATGAGCAAGGGCTTCCAGAACCGCCAGCGCCAGCGCGAGTTCTACCTGGTTTACGGCTATCCTTCGGAATGGGTGCGGCGCCGCGCCTCGCGCAGCTTCGCCAGGCGCTCGTATGTGTCGGCGGCCAGCGCTATCAGCGCCGCCCGCTGCCGGCACCGTTTCTGGAAGCTGCCGCTGGACTGGTGGCTGCTCAGAGGCGTGCGCGAAGGGGGATAGCGCCGGCTTATCGCGTCGCCCGGCGGCGCCGGAAAAGGTAGCCGCCGAGCCCGGCCATTGCCGGGCCGGCCGCGGCGCCGCCTGACCGTTTATCCCGACCCGGCCGATGTTGTAAGCTTGGCCCGAGAGGCGCCTGAAGGGGGCGCCGGCGTCGATTTATCACATCTGTTGCGGCTGGGTGGGCGGATTGTCCGCTCCCGGCCGCCGGGCGGGAGCGGTCGGTAATGGCAAGCGTCAGGTCATACGCAAAAACAGATGAGGCGGCCGAGCGCTTCGCGGTCCTGAAGCACTCCGGCTATCTGCTGCTGGCGCGGCTGTTCACCAGGTTGGCGTCTTTCCCTTTCATGATATATACCGCCAACCGCCTGCATGTGGAGCTGTTTGGCGTCTTCGCCTTCACCCTTGCCAGTGTCGAGATGCTTTCGGCGCTGGGAGACCTGGGGCTTTCGCGCTACGGCGCCCGCGAGCTGGTCCTGCGGGAAGACCGCCGCGCCGTGCTGGCCGGCATCCTCCTCGTGCTGCAGCTGCTGGTGTCGATCGTTCTTACCGCCGTCGCCGTCGTTGTCCTGCTGGCCCTGTCACCCGATCCGGTCAAACGCGACGTCCTGCTGCTCGGCCTGGCGGCCGCGTTCGCCTCGTCATTCATCTTCACCACCGACACGATTTTCACTGCCTACCAGCGCTTCGGCGCCTCGGCGGTTTTCGCCGTCATCGGCCGCGCTGTCTACCTGGCGGCCGGTTTCGCGGCGCTGGCGCTGGGGTATTCGGTGGTGGCGGTGACCGCGGCTTTCCTTCTGGGTTACCTGGTGGAGAGCGCTCTGAGGATGACATATACCGGCTGGCGGGTGACGCCGTTCGCGTTCGGCTTCCGCCGCGGCGAGCTGGCGGCCTACATCCGCGGGACGGTGCCCTTCGCTTGCTCGGCGCTGGCGACGCTTGTCTATTTTCGGGCCGACACCCTGATCATGGAACTGCTCCGCGGCGACATCGACGTCGGCGTCTATAACGCCGCCTACTCCTTCTTCGCTTTCTTCGTCTGGGCGCCGATCATTCTGGCGCGGACGCTGCTTCCGGGACTGACGGAGCGTTTCCGGTCGGATCCGGAGGGCGCGGAGCGGACCAACTGGTTCTGGCTGCGAGCCGTCGGCGCCGCCGGCGTGCCGGTGGCGTTCGTGATGACGATGCTCGCCGGGCCGCTGATCCGCGGCCTGCTGCTGCCGGATTACGGACGCGCGGTCATCGCCCTGCAGGTGCTGATGTGGTCGATTCCGCCGCTGATGATGGTGACCGTCGGCTTCAATGCCCTGGTCGTGACCGGGCGCGAGCGGCCGGCGGCCGCGACGACCGTGGTTACGGCAGCCGTCATCGTCGCGCTGGATTTTCTGCTTATCGGCCGTTACGGAGTCACCGGCGCGGCTGTCGCGATGGTGGCGGCCACTTTACTGTGGCTGGTCCAGATCCACTGGCTGCTGGCGCGCGAGGTCCTGGCGCCCGGGCGCAGCGTAGCGGGCGCCTACGGCCTGCCGCTGCTCGGCGGCCTGCTGATGGCGGCCGCGGCCTGGATGGCGGCGCCGCTCGGCCTGTGGGCAGCGCTGGTCGCGGGGCTGGTCATTTACGGAGTTACCGCCTCTTGCCAGCCGTTGTTTTGCCGCTGGCGTCGCCGCTGACTGACTGAGGATGTTTTTTAGTTGATAGCTGTAATTGGGCCCGCTTTTAGACCGCTCGGGAGGCTGCGCTTCCATCAGGCATTTATGCTACGCTAAGCTGGATACGCCATCTTCACAACAATTATCATGGCAAGACTTGGAAGAACTGAATTAGAAGTATCCAGAATCGGTCTGGGCGGCATTCCACTGATGAAGCATTCTCTGGCGGAGGCGCGCGCCGTGATCGATGCTTCTCTGGCTGGCGGCATTAACATCGCCGACACCGCTGAGGGTTATGGCGATAGCGAGGCCAAGCTCGCGTACGCTCTTAAAAAAGACCGTGGCAGCTTTATCATGGCCACGAAATCAATGAAACGCACCGCCCGGGAAATGGCAAGAATGGTCGATCAGAGCCTGCAGCGGTTCGAAACCGATTATATTGACATCTATCAGATTCATGCCTTGCAAACCGGCGCAGAGCTGCGGCAGGTGCTGGCTCCGGGCGGGGCGCTGGAAGCGCTCAGGCAGGCCCAGCAGGCCGGCAAGGTGCGTTATATCGGTGTCACCGGCCACAGGTCGTCGACTCTGGTGGATGCGATCAAGACCGGAGAGTTCGATACGGTCATGGCGCCGATAAATGTCGTTGATCGCGAATCCGAAGAAGAGTTGCTGCCTCTGGCGCGCAAGCTGGATATTGGCATTCTGGCGATGAAACCGGTCTGTGGCGGCACTCTGGACGATCCCGCTCTCGGCATTCGTTTTTGCCTCAACTCCATCACTGATACCGTACTGGTCGGGATGAAAAACGTTGCCGAAGTCGAAGCCAACCTGAAGACCGCAAACGAATTTCGGCCACTGTCGCCGTTGGAAGAAGATGAGCTGCTTGAGAACGCCAGCCAGTTGGGCAACACTTTCTGCCGCCGCTGTGAGTATTGCCAGCCCTGCCCCGAAAACATCCACATCCCCAGGATCCTTTGGCTGGCGAATTATCACCGGCGTTATGCGTCCCGCGATCCCTGGACCGAAGATGAATACCGTGCCCTGACGCCTGACGCTACCGCTTGTCAGGAGTGCGGGGAGTGCGAGGACAAGTGTCCTTACGATCTGCCGATCCGGCAGATGCTGAAAGAAGCGAATGTAGAATTGATGCCTGACAGCAAGACCGTGGCAAAGCGCAAAGTCAAGAAGCTTGTAAAGCGGATTGTCAACCGGCGGGATTCTGTCTAGGAATCAGCCGGTGAATGTCTCAGGGACCGCACTCTCCAACTCCAGGTTCAGATCGTGATCCGTTTCTGACATGTGCGGCATCACCGGCACGGTTTCCACCAGGCAGCTTAACGATGCCGGCGTGCGCCGCGTCAGCCGCATGGCGGATATCCTGAGGCATCGCGGGCCCGATGACCACGGCCTGCGCCAGGGGGACAACTACGCGCTGGCGCACCGGCGCCTGAGCATCATCGACCTTGAAGGCGGCCATCAGCCGATGTCTAACGAGGCCGGCAGCGTCTGGATCGTTTTCAACGGCGAGATCTACAATTTCCCCGAACTGCACGACGAGCTGGTAGCGCTGGGGCACAGCTTCCGGACCCGTTGCGACACCGAGGTGATCGTCCATCTCTACGAGGAATACGGACCGGAGTGCGTCAGCCGCCTGAACGGCATGTTCGCTTTCGCCAT